>JBKJQT010000006.1:0-9742 GCA_046593855.1 Candidatus Nitrotoga sp.
ATTTCAAAACGTAATAATCCAGGGACTCCTTGTTTGTTATGCAAGCGATTACACGCATCAACGCAATCGCCGCAATTGATACAACTGTCATAGATATCAGTTTTACGCGGATCTAGATCGATAAAACAAGAAGTGACACAATAATTACACTTAGCGCATTCATCGCTTCTATTGGCATCGTATGTTACATGCAAAGTTTGCTTGGTTTTAAACGAGTGCATCCAAACCCTGTAAATACAGGCGTAGCGACACCAGAAATGTCGTATTAACGCAATATCTATGAAAATGATCATGACACATACCGCGTAAATCCAATGGAGCGAACCCGCCAACTTGGTATTTTCTTGCAGTGTTACAAAAGACCATACCACACTTGGCTGATAGAAATAAAATAATGGGATTAGCGCAAAAAACATAGCCGCCCCCAAAAATGCAACCCCAAGCAGCATCCAATTCATAATCTTATTCTTGGCACCCGCCACGCGCGGCGCTTCTCCGATTAAGCTTACTTCGACATGCTTACCCAATAGTTTTTGCGTAAGATTGTTAGCCCACTCGGCCATAGTATTTTGAGGACAAACCCAACCGCAAAACACAGTACCTGCAGTCGAGTACAGTAACACCAAACTACTCGCCAAAAAAAGCCATGCCCCGGTTACCAAGGAAAAATCAGCCAGCCATATCTGCCGATCAAGCACCACAAAAGCAGCCGCACCCGGATCAATACGGAATAGGCCGCTAGCCGGAATCAATACAACAAGGATCAGGACCAGCATCTGTAACAACCGCCGCTTCCAACGGAATTCGGAATGAACTGGCTTGGACCCTACGACCGTACCGATAACCTTGACCGGGATACTGGAAATGGATTTATACTTTACGCCGCTGGCCATAATTTAAGTTAATTCCCTGTCGTATTTGCTTCACGGTCAAGCGGGCTAAGCTCCAGTAAGCGCGCACGGCTCAATTCCTCGTGTGCATTACCGGCTTTACGCTCAATTCGCCACAGTGCACGCACCGTTTCTACGTGATATGGATTTAGACGCAAAATTTTCTGCAACGCCTCTTTCTCGCTCAAACCATACTCGCGCGCCTGTGCTAAAGATGAAAACATATTATCAGCCAACGCATAGGCAATCCAGCGATCTTTTGCATTCGCCTTATAAGCCAAGTGCGTCAGTTGATTAGCCTGTTGTGTTGCTCCACGTGCAGCCGCAAGCCAGCTACGTGTCATTAGCTCGCTTCCTACGTAAGCGCGTTCGAAAGAATCTTTATCGTTGTCACGAATGCCTAGCAAATTTGCAGCAGCTTCCATTTTCGGCCTGGTTTTCAGCAAAATTTGCAATAACTTTGCCACATCTAATTCACCCGCGTAGCGTGCGCGAGGCAGACGAAATTCAATCACTGGCGACCACTCGTCTTGCACCTGTTCCTGACTACCCGGCAATGGCCCCCAATAGCGTCCAAGCCAAGTCCACGCCCCTTCGCCTGCAGTAGCCTCATCCTGTTGCCCCAAGGACATACGCTGCAAATTATGCAATAGCCCCTGCGCTCCCATAAACTTCTGCCGTGGGCCGACCAAGGCTAAATGCATTCCATCGAGAAATATTTGCGCATCTGGAAAAGCCAGCCGAAAGCTATTAAAAATCACGTTTAAAGATTTATTGTCGAATTGATTGAGTGCCAACCACTGAACAAATAGTCCATTTTCGCTTAGCCGATTACGCACGCGCTGAAATTGCTGCACTGATAATAATGAACTCGAACCTGCCAAATCCGGATGAAACACGTCGCCGATTATGACGTCGTATTGGTCCCGACTCGCGCTTAGAAAATGCCGCACGTCGTCTCGTTCCACTTTGGTTTGACGTAGCACGGTGCGATTTAATGGAGCAAACCAGCTCACTGCGGAATTAATCGCGCCCTGTGACAATTCAACAGCACTACGCTCTAAATTAGGAAATGCTAGAGAACCAGCCACGGAAATTCCGGTACCCAATCCGAGAAATAGTACCGAGCGAGGCTGTTCATGCAAAAGCAATGGAAGACGCGCTTGATTGGACTGCACGAACACCGCTGTAGGATCAGTTGAAGCATCCATTCTCTGCAAATCGGTCAGCAACACACGCTGCCCATCTTGTTGCTCCACCACATGAGTCATCGAAATGGCGTCTTCGTAAAAATATAAATCCCTGCTTCCTGCTTGCGCCAGCGGCAATAGCATATTGACTGGCGGTAACTTTACAACTGGCCACGCTGCCATTAAAAAAAGCGGTACAGCAAGCCATGCGGTACGCGACTGTGCCCAAGTTAAACCCAGGATCAACAACGCCGAAGCTGCCACCGCCACC
Organism: Candidatus Nitrotoga sp.; assembly: GCA_046593855.1. Lineage (GTDB taxonomy): Bacteria > Pseudomonadota > Gammaproteobacteria > Burkholderiales > Gallionellaceae > Nitrotoga. The sequence goes on from JBKJQT010000006.1 coordinate 2,352, forward strand.
GTAGCAGCGCTGCCCCAAACCGGAATCAGTACCAACCCTGCAACTGCCGCGCCGAGCGCAGCACCCAGCGAATTTGCTCCATATAACCATACCCCACCGCCATTCGAGCGGCTGTTTAACAAAGGCAACCAAGCTCCAAGTGCCAGTGTAACCGGCAGAGTTACCAGCGCGAGTAGTAACCCTTGCATTCTCAATGCTTCAAATAAAGAAGCAAACTCAGCTCGCTCCACCCATGCCGAAAGCGCAGGAAGCAACCATAAACTTAATATGGTGAATCCTCCAGCAACAATGGGCAAGATTACAAACCACGCTTGCCTGTGCTGGCGCGGCACGATCAAGCTACCGATACCAATGCCTAACAGAAATGACGCCAGAATCACTGCCAGCACGTACTCGGTGCGCAACATCACCATGCCGAACAAACGCGTCCAAGCTATTTGCAAGATCAGACTTGCCGCACCGATCCCGGCATAGGCAAACAGAAAAGCCAAACGCGGTCGGCTTGCCCTAATACTTTTCTCGGTAACCTGCGCTGTCGTGTAACGCGATGAAAGCAACAACAGCACAACAACACCCAAACAACCAATCGCGGCAACCACTCTGACTGCCCAGACCCAACCTAAAGCAGGCAGCAACCAAAGTGGTAACAGTGCGCCACAAGCAGCACCTAGCGTATTTAAACCGTAAATTTTCCCCAGTTGCTCCGGCCTATTTCCCAAGGATGCTAAAATTAACGGAAACCCTGCCCCCATGATGAAAGCCGGGAACAACAGCAAACACAATGCAACACTAGCAATAAGACCATACCATTGGTAAAGCGAAAGTTGAGCCGCCGCGCCTTCTATTCCCGCCGACGTCATTTGCAGAATCAAAGGCAAGAGTAGGGCGTAAACAGCAATGCCACCTTCCAATGCAGCCAGCAATATCAAAGGCCTTTTGATTTTGGAAGCCCGGCGTACCGCAAACAAACTTCCCGCCCCCAACCCCCCCATAAATGCAGCGACGGTCAGCACCACTGCAAAAATACTCACACCGAATTGCAAAGAAAGTATGCGCGCCCACAATACCTCGTACGCCACGCTAGTCAAACCGAATAATCCATACAGCGCTGCCAGCGGCCAATAACTAGGCTTTGAAATTATTGATTGTGACTCTTTCTCCAGCATGAACTAACCTTAAACAGGTAACAATATCATTAAAGTAAATGCTGATAACAGCACAAAATTGTGAAAATAAAGGAGTCGGCAGCCGACTTGCAGATGTAATGGCGAGCGCAATTGAGCAAACTATGCAATTGCAGGCGCAGCATGTGCGTTATTTTTAACGGGTTCTAATCGACTCCGCATCGCACGGCCACCCATACACTCAAGTAACGCTAAGCCGCTGCGGTATAACGAGAACGCCAGAACTCGATGTAATCTTCTTTGATGCGCCAACTCCGACTTGTCTTGAAATTCATCTAATGCAAGGAACGAAATATCAACGCTTCGGCATTGCGTCTATAAAAAATAGATTCTGCAGAAAACGACTTTCTCCGTTTAAGTCGAGCAAGAATTCATCTACTTTCCCAACAAATTCATCGAAGAACCAACTAGACAGGCAGGATAAGCGGAACAGTGGGGGCATCGTTCAATACGCACAAGAGCAGCGCTCAAAACGAACTAAAGGATATCGAAACATGAATTTAGCAACAGAAACAGGGCTAAGCGTGGACAAAATAAAAATCAGATCGTTTTGTAATTGAATTAAAAAGGATAAAACCAAATAACGCCCACAATAGCGTGTACAAAAGCCAGCGTGATAGTAAGCCCGGCAGAAATCATATGCAACACGAATACTTGCTTACGATATATTCCCATAGCGATGCCCAGCGCCCCAGTAATTAAAAGCAAGATTAACAAAGGCACGCCCAATAAAAACATAGTCAGATGCTTTTTTTGTATGGTTGAGGGCCTATCTACTTTAATCTGACTGGCTTGCTGTTCAAACGCCTCCATTATCCTAGCGCTATCGCCCTTCTGAACATTATCATCAGCTCGCGCAGATGGTATAGCACAAAATAAAAACAACACTGCAGTAATCAGCCAGCACGCTATTAGACTTAGATAAGAGCTACCTCTTTCACTCGCCATCATTTCTCACTCTCAACTGAAATTGTCTGCTGCCCTTTCGGATCGACTTTGCTTTCCGCGTAGTGCCATGTCAACACCGCCATCAGAATAAAGGGAACAAAAAGAACACCCAGCAAGAATAAAAAAATGTACCAGAGCGTATCAATATGCACGTGGAGAAAACGATAGCTATCCACTGCATAGCACATTTTTACAGAAGTTAATGCAAGACCAAGAACCATTCCCAGGTGCCACAAGATTTTGAACATATTCACTCTCTTTTGTCCTTTACCCCGAGATTATTTGCACAGCGAAATCCAAAAAAATCGGAAGCATAATTCGCAAAAGCGAAATTTCGATGAAATACTGCGGACGAGAATGGATCCCCCTTCCATGAGCCACCACGCAATACCTTGTAGCTTGCCCCAGTCGGCACAATGTCAATCTCTTTTATACTTGTCGCCCGCACGATTTTTCCTTTAAACAAATCTGATGGCGCGTCAGATCCTGGATAAGGCGTAAAATCATCCGCCGTCCACTGATTTACGTTACCCGCCATATCCATTATTCCATATGGACTAACTCCATTCGGATAAGTATTCACGTTAGTTGTCGAACCCACATTGTAATAAGTATTCAACCGCTCCGGTTCCATCTTGTTACCCCACGGCCAGCGCCGACCATCTGTTCCGCGAGCAGATTTTTCCCATTCCGCTTCAGAAGGAAGTCGCTTGCCTGCCCACTTAGCATATGCTGTTGCATCATACCAAGACACCATAGTAACGGGGCGCAACATTTCGCCTTGAGGAATTTTGCCTTTTTTCCAGTTCAGTGGCGGACGATGTGAAGTAGCGACTACAAATTTTGCATATTGCGCATTAGTTACAGGATATTTGTCTATCCGGAAGGCAGGTAATTTAACAGTATGCTGGGGACGATTTTGTACATCTGCACGTTCTAAGTCTGTACCCATCGAAAAAGCTCCCTCAGGAATTAATACCATACTATTTATTTCAAGCCACTCCTCTTTGGAGAGCAAGTTTTCAATTTCTGCAGCGCTATATCCTGCCGCATGTTTTTTCTCTGCCTCATGCACACTATGCAATACTAAATCTTCACCAGCAGCACGTATGTGCGATGACTCATCTTTCAATTCGTAAGTTGCACGCGTGCGCATTTCACCCATACGTTCGAATCCCTGATTCACCACATACAAGGTAATCCCAATTGCTAACAAGACAAAGCAAATTACAAATGTAGCCGATAAGTAACGTTTACGACGTGCATAATCTGCAGCAGGAAGCGCAGTTTTTCTGTTCGCAGAGGTAACTGCCATCTAAATATCACTTTCTCTGTTGTCGGAACGTTGCTTATATAAAAAATCGCGCGGACTTCTTCCGTAAGTTCCTTTCACCATGATTTCACCCATGACCCCACCGAAAGCTGCCGAAGTCATAACTACAGTCACAAACAAAGCCCACATACCAAATGGAATTATCGATACATCTTCCGGAATTCCACTTAAATAGACACTATCCAGGTAACTAATTGATTTAACTATTAGCGGCGGAAAATAACATAACCATTTGCCGCCAAGCCCAAAAATAACAGCAACCAATACTCCGACAAAAAAAGGTAGCGCCAACATATCTATGACCCACAGACCATTGAAATCAAGAATGCCGCGAAATAATTCAATTTTTACTCCAAGCAACCGGTCGCCAAAATAGTTCAGCGCACATCCCATGGTTAACGCCAACACACCACTAAAAAACCGGGCTCTGGTCAAAGGCGGCAATTTGCTCATGGATGGGACTCTTGGCCGGTCAGCATTTCATATTCGGCTTTACGTGTTTCTTCGAGATACCAATCTTGCACTTTCAGACTTGCCATATAGCTTGCCAACAGTCGCCGTTCACCTTCCGGTAGTTGTGCATAAGATGGCATCTGATATTCTTTCTTTAAGCGGGATGGCAAAATTGATTGGGGATTGATAGCTGAAAAATACTGATAAAACCAGTCTTCGCTACGCAGAGAACCCATTCCATCTAATATTGGTGCAGGTACGGCTTTCATAAGATCACGCACTGTCCATAATGAATGGCAGCTTTTACAATTTTGCTGGCGATAAACATCCATGGCCGCGCGTTCCAGAGTAGCAGATGCGGTGCTGTAGTAAGGTATACCCTTATCGACCTCCTGAATAGTATTGAGGCGCCATAGATTGCGCCCCATAAAACCTGTAACTACAATTGCAATTACTATAAAAACTATTTTTTCGCCCGTCTTCATTTGCCCTGATGCTTTTCTATTTCTTGCCGCTTTAAAACGCGTTCGCGGCTTTGTATCTGTTCTGCATTCACCTCGCGGCTTTTAGCATATTCCTGAGGTGACATTTTATCTTTGTCGCCCTCGTCGAATACTAAATATTTAATATCTTCATCAAATTGTTCATTCTTCATTCCCCACCTGATCCAATAAATAACGGCAACAATAATCATTCCACCAACGACAAGCCAAAGGTAAATAGACCATCCATCATCCAACGATTGCAAGTAGCTTTCCATTATATTTCTCCATCGATCGTTAGATAACCGTCTTTATAAATAACCTAAAAAAGGCTCCCGCCCAGCATTTGCAGCCCCCCAAAAATTACTGCGACAATAATTCCCGTAATTATCAGTGCAAACATCACTTTCTCGCCAGATCTCATTCTTTTCGGGGCATGACTCCCGAACATCACCATGTAAACGATGCCTGAAAATACCACCACTCCCAGCAGCATAAAAAAAAATACACCTGTACTAAATTGCTGACTGCGCATCCCTTCGATGCTTAGATCCATTTTCGGTGAATATGCCGTGTTAACTGATAAATTTAAAAATTGGCCTAAACTCAATCCTTCAAGAAAGGAATAAATAATTTTCTCCATTCATTCCAAATTATATCTCGTAAAAAGATTATGCCGCCCTTTCGGCGGCATACCTTATTCATTTAGCCTGCATTAAAAATCTAGCTATTTTTTGAACTTATTTGTGGACTTTTTTTATCATAATCATCCACAAAAAAACTGTAGAAAAATGGAGCTAGAAATCCTATTGAAACGACTGCCGCGAAACAAACCGGGCCATAATCCAAATCTATCATCTTATGCCTCCTTTAATATAATTTATTATTTAAACGTTATGCCGTCTATCGCCATGACGGGGGTCAGTATCGTGATGACGAGGCTGCCAATTATAGGATGGTAACCGTTTTACAGTGATTGTTACACCAATAAAAAACATCATAAGATAGAACAAGTCAATCGTGTAACCTTTATCCCAAAAGGGCTGTTGGCGTACTCGCTTACCATTTTCACGATAATTACCCTCAAAATTCGCAATTTTTACGTGTGGGCCAACCACGGTGTAATCCTTAAGATCCACGTCTGGTATCTTCATTAATTCCTGAATTTGTGGCTTAATAATAAGCAAGTCATTCATGGTCAGCGGATGTCGACCTTGCTGCGCTTTGAATGGGCTGTCTTTATTAATTTCAACAATGCGTTTCATTGCCGCTTCATCACCCTGAGTTTCTTGTAGATTCAAAATTTCAGGAGTATCCATAACTTTAATAAAGTCAGCGTAAATCGCAGCTGTAGGTCGCTGCCCCCAAAGCGGGATAGTAGTCAAGAAAGCTGTTGCGACCGTCAAAAGAACGAGAATGACAACAGGCACAGGCAAACGATTGTTGTCCTCTGTCATCCCACCAAGGTCTTCAGCCTCCCAAAGAGCTTTACTTCTTTCTCCGGTCTCTGCATGTGTCAAAGTAACCAGTGGTGCATCAAATACCCAAGTCATATTATAGCCCCCCTTAAATTATTTCAGATTTACTACAAAATCAATCAAGTTTCTAATTTCGCTATTTTTAGCGTACATGGGAACTTCTGGAGGAGTAGTAATTTTACCTTCCCGATACTCATCATATTCAGAGCGCCATTTTTTGAAATCAATCTTTTTGCCATTGGCATCCACCTCACCCCACAAATAATCAAAACGTGGCATGATGGAATGCGGTTGCACTAAACGAGGATTAAAGAAATGCAGCATCATCCACTCTCTGGAAGCATTACGCGATCCCACGTGCAATAAATCTGGGCCTTTGCGGTCAGAACCAAACGCAGTTGGTGACTCTCCATTAAAATCACCTAACATGGGTGGGGCACCAAAAACTTGCCAGTCTTGCGTCTGTTCTGGCAGCAAGGTATGGCACCACCAACAACCCTCACGTACAAACATTGTTTTTCCAGAGCCAGCGTGTAATATATCTGAATCTGCAGCTTGTTTTAAAACCTCATCGGGAGTCCAGCCTTTCGTGGCTGTCGCATTTTCCATATATGAAAGGGGCTTATCCTCAAAAGTCAGCAATTGGTCACTCTTTTTAATCAGAAATACAACACCGTTTTCCTTTTTTGCTTCCTTTATGCGACCTTCTTTTACACTAAGCTCTTCAACACCTTTGCCCAAGTTAGCCGTGTGGGTCACTCCGTTCGGCAATGACGTACCTGCAGGATACACATAAGCATATACCGGTTCCATTGGCTCACCAGATTTCGGATCTTTTCTGACCAGCACTTTCAATGGCTTATTCAATCCATCTAACCATGGATCTTTAATTTGCCAGCCGGAATCCCATCCTATTGTTAGCTGCTTGTCTAGGCCGACCTCAGACACGACTGAGGCTGCAAGATCAAAACTTGGAAACAACAAAGTTATACTCATTGATAGTGCGAATGACAATCCAAACATTCTTGAACCGATTTTATACTCTCTAAAATTCATAATTTCCCCCCTGATTCTGGCTTTAAGTTTTAGTTTTAACGTTCGTACGCCAATTCGCTTGGCATACGCCCAGCTGGGATAACGGTACCTTCGCGTGCGGTCATCCACATGTTGTATAACCAAATAAGGGTCGAGGAAAATACCATAGTTCCACCTAACCAACGGGCGATCATATAAGGATGCTCCGCAATAACTACATCAATGTAAGGGACTTCATAAATTTTACCAGCACCCTGAATTAAACCGGCAATCGTCATTGATACCCAGTATGTACTGAATCCAATCAGCAACAACCAGAAATGCAAGTTCCCCAAAGTCAACGAATACAACTTACGTTTCATCAATGTTTGCAATCCCAGGTATACGGCAGCCGCCTCAAGAAACGTCGAGAACCCCAACAAAGCAAGATGCGCGTGCGCCACCATCCAACCGGTGCCGTGAATATACCAATTGATCG
>JBKJQT010000034.1:0-6630 GCA_046593855.1 Candidatus Nitrotoga sp.
AAATCTTCGGTTTTCATCGTAACACCTATCTCATTGTTTGATAGGGCGATAGTATAGACCTCTATTTAACTGTGACATAGCCAAAAATTAAGTAGCTTACCAGCGGTCAATATAAAATTTGCGGGTCGCAAAAAGCGCATTTGGATCAATTTTTGATTGCCCATGAGATTGTAGCTCAGGCAAGTCGACAATTTCACGCGAGTTTAGGCCGAACAAGCTGTTAATATTTAACCAATTGTATTGGTTGATGAAGATATAAATGATTTTAATTATTTAAAATGTGCTCAGTGAAACTGGCCTGCAAAAACAACTGATTTAAGCTAGCACTTTTGTAGAAAAATGGTACCGCCAATACAGAGACGGTACCAGAGTTTAACAAAAAATATATGCACTATACACGGACGGCATAGTTCAAGTATTTTGCAAATGCAAAAAATTTGGTTTAAACGGTAACTGCAACGCAGGCTTGCGTTCCCATATCAACCACCTCATGAAACTCATCTACTATCTTGATACAGATGTCATGTTTTCCCGGTGCGAGTAGATCTAAACCAATCGTGTAGCCATAGCTACCGTTTAACAAATGTATCCCTGAAAAATGCTTGCCATCTACAAACAGATGTCCATGCTCATCATTGTAGATAATGGTTGGTGATTGATAACGGTATGTACCTTCAGGAGCCAACTTTGTGTAACCGGCATTTTGATGTTGACGAGTAGTATCTACAAAATTTCCACCAGGTGTAATTGCGTACTGAAGTCTGATCTTTGCAGGTTTTGTACCTGCTTTAGTATCCGTATTTTCTACGACTGCATTCATGGTTACCGTTGTACCAGTGCCCCTTGGGGTGCTATCATTAACACCGTGAATTTTAGTGTAGGTTTTGCTCGCATCATGTTCTTCCATATGGTAGCCAAGACCTGTCTCTATCGGAGCTACGCAATACGGGGCTCCACTGGCCACACAGCCTCCAGTACCATTCGCTCTGTCTCCCGCCCAGGATTCGTTAAAGTCTGTATCGTAAATGGGTTTGCCATCTACGTACGGAACAGCGGTTTTAAAGTCTGGGGTCCATTTGGTGGGCTGTTTACCATGGTAACTGGCTTGACCACCACCGCCTTCTTCTTTTTGCCATTGCTCTAAATGATGTTTCCCAATGTTTTGTTGACCTTGGGTTTCATATTGGTATTTAGGGGCTGCTTCACCACCGCCGGCAGGATAATTGCCCGGTATGCCGACTTGCGCTTCTGGATGCAGATATCCAGCTTGCGGATCAGCTTTAAAAGAGCCTGCCGGAGGAAGAAAATTGTATTGAGCGTGTGGGCCGTCATATGCCATGGCAGCCGGGGAACTAATAGCAAGCAGTAGTGCCAGTGAGTTAACTCTGCGCATCATTATTACTCCTCTAAGTAAATAAATAAATAAGATAAACCCACTCGTACCGTCCGCGGGGGCTCTTAGAAACTTCTAACAGCTGGCTCAGGGTAACATAATATTGGTTAGTATTGCAAAAAAAATGATGCTTTTGTGCTGCGATTTAATGGCTTCTCAATTCTCCTTTTTTTAGTTTAAAATTTAGTCGCGAAATGCTGTTATTTATTTTTGAGGTACTTTAGCAAAAGATCTCTGGCTATGACGGAGATTATGTAGTTTTGTGGATGTAGTGTGATTTGATGTTATGAGGAATGAATCAGGCGGGCGGGTGATTGATTGAACTAATCTCCTATTGCCTGATTATTTTCAACATCTGTTTCAGGTAAGTGCCAGTAACGCTTTGCGGATTGGTGGCAATGTCATTTGGCGAGCCTTGTGCAATGATATCCCCCCCTCCACCTCCGCCCTCAGGTCCAAGGTCTATGATCCAGTCGGCGGTTTTTATTACGTCGAGGTTATGTTCGATTACTACCACGGTGTTTCCTTGGTCACGCAGTTTATGAATAACTTTCAGAAGCAGGGCGATGTCATGAAAATGCAGGCCGGTTGTGGGCTCATCTAAGATATACAGCGTCCGTCCGGTGTCGCGCTTGGAAAGTTCCAGCGACAATTTGATGCGTTGTGCTTCACCGCCGGATAACGTAGTCGCGCTTTGCCCCAATGTGATGTAGCCGAGCCCCACGTCGAGCATAGTTTGCAGTTTACGTGCGATGATTGGTACCGGTTTGAAAAACTCATGTGCATGTTCCACGGTCATCTGCAAAATCTGGTGGATGTTCCGACCTTTATATTGTATCTCTAGTGTTTCGCGGTTGTAGCGCATGCTATGGCACACGTCGCATGGCACATAGAGGTCAGGCAGGAAATGCATCTCGACTTTGATCACGCCATCGCCTTGGCAGGATTCGCAGCGTCCGCCTTTGACATTGAACGAGAATCGCCCGGGGCCATAGCCGCGTTCGCGCGATTGCGGCACTCCGGCAAATAGTTCGCGGATGGGAGTGAATAGACCGGTGTAGGTGGCAGGGTTCGATCTTGGGGTGCGTCCGATGGGCGACTGATCTACGTTAATGACTTTGTCGAAAAATTCCAGCCCGTCGATTTTGACAAATGGCGCGGGTTCGGTGTTGCTCCCATACAAATGTTGTGCGGCGGCGTGATACAGCGTGTCGTTGATGAGGGTGGACTTGCCGGAGCCGGATACGCCCGTAATACACACCAGCAGGCCAACAGGTAAATGAAGCGTGACATGTTTCAGGTTGTTGCCGCATGCGCCTTGAATTTGTAGCATGCGTTCCGGATCGGGGGAGAGATATTTTTTTGGTACTTCAATGTTGCGCCGACCGGAAAGATAATCACCCGTCAGCGAATGCTTGTTGGAACAGACGTCTTGCGGTGTGCCTTGCGCGACGATCCTGCCCCCATGCTCGCCCGCACCGGGACCCATGTCCACCACGTAGTCGGCAGCCTGTATGGCATCCGCGTCATGTTCCACTACGATTACACTGTTGCCCATGTCACGCAGGCGTTTTAGCGTACCCAACAAACGATCATTGTCACGCTGATGCAGGCCGATGGAAGGTTCGTCTAATACATACATCACACCGGTCAGGCCAGAACCAATTTGCGAGGCCAGGCGAATGCGCTGTGATTCGCCACCAGACAAGGTCTCTGCTGAACGATCTAACGACAGATATTCCAGGCCGACGTTGTTGAGAAAGGTCAGGCGGCTGGCGATTTCGTGAACAATTCTTTCCGCGATGGCTTGCTTGTGACCTGGCAGCTTCACCTGTTGGAAGAAAGTGAGCGCTTGCTTCAAGGGTAATGCGCTTAGCTCGTAAATGGCATGGTCTGCGATGCGCACACTGCGGGCTTCCAGACGCAGGCGCGTACCCTTACATTCAGGGCAGATGCAGGTGTTGAGATGTTTCGCTAGTTCTTCGCGCACAGTAGGTGATGTGGTTTCCTTGTAACGCCGCTCCAGATTATTAATAATGCCTTCGAATGCATGCTCGCGTAGCGTGGGTTTGCCGCGTTCGTTGAGATAACTGAAGGGGATTTCTTCCTTGCCGCTACCGTACAAAATAATCTGTTGTGTTTTTTCTGGAAGGCTTTCGAATGGACGTTCCAGATCGAAATCGTAATGTTTGGCCAAGCTGTCCAACATCTGGTAATAAAACTGGTTGCGTCGATCCCACCCTTTAATTGCCCCAGAACTTAACGACAATTGTGGGAAAGCGACAATCCGTTTTGGATCGAAGAAACTGATGCTGCCTAATCCATCGCATTTTGGGCAGGCACCCATTGGGTTGTTGAACGAGAATAAGCGCGGTTCCAGTTCAGGCAACGAATAATTGCAGATTGGGCAGGCAAATTTGGCAGAGAATATGTGTTCTTCGCCGCTGTCCATTTCCACGGCCAATGCGCGTCCCTCGGCATGCCGCAATGCGGTCTCGAATGATTCCGCCAGACGCTGCTGGTTGTCTGCGCCGGCTTTCAGCCGATCCACCACAATCTCAATAGTGTGTTTTTTGTTCTTTGCCAGCGTGGGTAGCTTGTCTATCTCATATACGGTGCCGTTTACGCGCAGCCGCATGAAACCTTGCGCACGCAATTCATTAAATAAATCGACCTGTTCACCTTTGCGCTCAATGACCAATGGAGAAAGAATCATGATGCGCGTGTCTTGTTGCAGCTGCAGCACATGGTCCACCATTTGCCCAACACTTTGGGCCTGTAATACCAGATCATGCTGCGGGCAATAAGGGTCACCCGCGCGCGCAAACAGCAGGCGCAGGTAGTCATGAATTTCTGTCACCGTGCCGACGGTGGAACGCGGGTTATGGGAGGTGGCCTTTTGTTCAATGGCGATGGCAGGTGATAAGCCCTCGATCAAGTCTACATCCGGTTTTGCCATTAGTTGCAAAAACTGGCGCGCGTATGCGGAAAGCGATTCGACATAGCGCCGTTGCCCCTCGGCATACAAAGTGTCAAAGGCGAGGGAAGATTTACCGGAACCCGACAATCCGGTGATGACTACAAGTTGATTGCGCGGCAAATCGAGGCTGATGTTTTTAAGGTTGTGCGTGCGTGCGCCACGTATTTTGATACTGTCCATGCCGGTTACCGTAGGTTGCGCTAAACCTGCTAATATACGCGATTTTTTGCGCTTTCAATACTTCAATATGGAATATATGCCTGATTCAATGACACCACTTGAGCGCCGCGCCAGCATGGGTCTAGCCGGAATTTACGGCTTGCGCATGCTGGGGCTGTTCATCATTCTGCCGGTATTTGCGCTGTATGCCGCCGAACGACTGCCCGGCGGCGAAAATCATATCCTGATTGGCATTGCCCTCGGTGCTTACGGCTTGACTCAGGCTGTATTACAAATCCCAGCTGGATGGATGTCCGACCATTACGGGCGCAAACCGGTGATCTATGCTGGACTGTTTCTGTTCGCTATCGGCAGTTTCATCGCAGCTTCGGCGGACAACATCTATTGGGTCATCGCCGGTCGTGCGGTTCAGGGCGCGGGAGCAATCAATGCCGCAGTGATGGCGCTAACGGCCGATCTGACGCGCGAAGAGGTCCGCACCAAGGCGATGGCGATGATAGGCATCACCATTGGTATTACATTTTCGATATCACTGGTGCTGGCACCAATGTTGTATCAAGCGATAGACGTGCCCGGAATTTTTGCACTAACCGGTGTATTGGCTATTCTGGCCATGCTGTTTGTGTCATTTGTAATTCCAAATCCAGCCATCACACGCTTCCATTCTGGTTCCGGGGCGAGCAGTAAGCGATTCGGAGATGTGCTGCGTAACAAAGATTTGCTGCGACTCGATTTCGGTATTTTTTCCCTGCATGCGATTCTAATGTCGGTCTTCATGCAAGTGCCATTTGTACTGAAAAATAATGGGCTTGAGGTTGCCCAACACTGGCAAGTATATCTGCCGGTTATGTTGCTAGCACTCATGTTGATGGTGCCGCCCATCATTATCGCCGAGAAAAAGGCAAAGATGAAGCAGGTGTTTATGGGCGCGATTGCACTGGCGGCGCTAGGGCAATTATCATTGATGCTGATGCAGAACAGTGTGTGGGGTGTGATGTTGTCGTTGTTGCTGTTCTTCACCTCATTTAATGTATTGGAAGCGACATTGCCTTCAATGATCAGTAAGATTGCCCCGCTGGCGGCCAAAGGAACGGCAATGGGCGTATATAGCAGCGTGCAATTTCTCGGCGCATTTTTTGGTGCGATGGCGGGCGGTTTTTTGATGCAATATTTTGGCGGCAATGCGGTATTTGTATTTGCGGTGGGTTTGTTATTGTTGTGGTTGTTAGTTGCCAGCACTATGCAGCCGCCTGCAGCGGTGCGTACCAAAATGTACCCATTGCCTGAAATGGATGGACGCGCGGGCGCTGTTTTGCAACAACGTTTGGCGCAATTAAATGGAGTGCGCGAAGTAATGGTGGTGCCAATCGAATGCATGGCTTGTCTTAAAGTAGATATGAGTGGCTTTGACGAAGTCGCGGTAGAAAATTTAGTGAAAGGGGAATGACATGTCGGTAAATAAAGTAATTTTAGTAGGACGGCTGGGCAAAGATCCGGAAACGCGTTACATGCCTAATGGCGAGGCAGTGACCAATGCCACGTTGGCTACGTCAGAAAACTGGAAGGACAAAAGCGGCGAGAAACAGGAAAAAACAGAATGGCATAATCTGACATTCTACCGTCGCCTGGCAGAAATTGCCGGAGAATTTCTGAAGAAAGGCTCGATGATTTACGTTGAGGGCAAGCTTGCCACGCGCAAATGGCAAGACAAAGAAGGCAAGGATCGCTTTACCACCGATATCATTGTCGGTGAGATGCAGATGCTGTCCAGTAAATCCGGCAGCGGTAATTTTGACATGGTGGATAAACCACCTGCATCATCGCCAGCTGGTGCGCCTGCTGCCAATAAGCCAACACCAGGCAAAAGCGGCGGTTTTGATAATTTTGATGACGACATACCGTTCTGAAACACCTGCGATTGTTTTGTAAAATATTAAAAATAAAGCCCTTATAAATAGGGGGGCGGATTCAAGTTCGAAGTGCAACACGGATTACAACAGGCGTTCTCATTGCCTTCTTAAGTTTGATCGATACTTCTGGCGGCATCAAGGGCAAGCACCACAAGTGGCGCGGCTTA
>JBKJQT010000183.1:0-3026 GCA_046593855.1 Candidatus Nitrotoga sp.
CTACAAGGTAAGTGTGAAAAAGCTGCAAGACTGGAATAGCAACATAAAAACACTCAATCCAGGTCAACAAATCTTCATCGTAAAACTCGACAAAACGCCTCACATATCCCGTGCCGATAAGAACCGCGGCAAACTTGGCATGGCCAGCAAAAGCACGGAGAAGTTTATGTACAAGACGCAACGGATTGCTCAATATCCTTAAATTTTCCTTCTCTACCCTTTACCTTACTTTTTTTGACAATTCAGCATTCACTTGGTCACCCGCAGATATTAAGACCACATCTTTTAGCGTGAGGATGTCATGTATTACATCAAGCACGGGGCACATCAAAACCAGGACATCGCATTGCGACTCGGCCAGTCGGCCAGAAGGTGCTTAGTGACGCTGCCAAGGAATAACTCTTCGAGCATATTTTCTCCGTGTGTGAACGGCGATTTTAAACCGCCTAAATATGGCGCAGATTTTTGAATCAGGCACGATTTGTGCCGTTACTGCGCCCCGTAGCTGGGTCAAGGGCTGGCTGCGGCCTTATGCAGCCAGCCCTTGACCCAGGGAAGGGGAAATTACCCTATCTCATGGCTGTAAGCGCGGTAGTTGGGCGTTTACAGCCATGGAAGCTGCGCTTTTCTCCGCCAAATATAGGCGGATTTGCTCCGCCGGCAACAGTTAATGAAAGAGAACCAGCATCATGGATTTATTTGTGCAGTTAAGAGTATAGTTAACATAAGTGCAACCCGCACTTTCGGCCTCGCGATCCGCCAGATTAATTCGCACTTTGACAGAGGTCAGCCATGTCCACACCCCACACCCCGCCCCCCGTCAATCTAAGCCCTTCCGCTGACCGGCCAGAGGATATTACTGAGCTCCGGCGTCAGGATGCCTTGCTAAAAACCGGAGCCCTGCAGAACGCCATTTTCAATAGCGCTAATTTCTCGAGTATTGCCACTGACGCCAAGGGCGTGATTCAAATCTTCAATGTTGGTGCCGAGTGCATGCTGGGCTACACCGCCGCTGACGTGATGAACAAGATTACACCCGCCGACATTTCTGATCCGCAGGAAATAATCGCGCGTGCCAAGGCGTTGAGCGTCGAGCTCGACACCCCGATTATGCCGGGCTTCGAGGCACTGGTGTTCAAAGCCTCGCGTGGCATCGAAGACATCTACGAGCTGACCTATATCCGCAAGGATGGCAGCCGCTTCCCGGCGGTCGTGTCGGTCACGGCGCTTCGCGACGATCAAGATGCCATTATTGGCTATCTGCTGATCGGCACCGACAATACCGCGCGCAAGAAGATTGAAGAGGAACGGATGAAGCTCGATCAGCGCCTGCGCGACCAGCAGTTCTACACGCGCTCCCTGATCGAATCCAATATCGACGCGATCATGACCACCGATCCGCAAGGCATCATCACCGACGTCAACAAGCAGATGGAGTCGCTCACCGGTTGCACGCGAGACGAGCTGATCGGCGCGCCGTTCAAGAACTACTTCACCGATCCGGAACTGGCCGAGGCGGGCATCAAATTGGTGCTGAACGAAAAGAAGGTCACCAACTACGAGCTCACCGCGCGCGCCAGGGACGGTAAGGAAACTATGGTGTCCTACAATGCGACCACCCTTTACGATCGGGACAGGAAGTTGCAGGGCGTGTTCGCCGCTGCGCGTGACGTTACCGAGCGCAATCGCCTTGATCAAGTGCTGCATGAAAAAAACGCCGAGCTGGAGAGCGCGAAGGCTGTGGCAGAAAAAGCCAACCTCGCCAAATCAGATTTCCTCTCCGGCATGAGCCATGAGCTGCGCAGCCCACTCAATGCCATCCTCGGGTTCGCCCAGCTGATGGAGTCTGATTTTCCTCCAGCGACGCCCTCACAGAAGAAAAGCTTAGCCCATATACTTCAGGCGGGATGGCATCTGCTGAAGTTGATCAACGAGATCCTCGATCTAGCGGTGATCGAGTCCGGGCAGGTGCCCATATCGCTGGAACCGGTATCACTGGCAGAAGTTATGTTTGAATGCCAAGGTATGATCGAACCACAGGCGCAGCAGCGTGGCATCAAACTGACCTTTCCACAGTTCGACATTCCTTATTTTGTTCATGCCGATCGAACCCGGCTAAAGCAGGTTCTCGTTAACCTACTTTCCAACGCGATCAAATACAACATTCAACAGGGAACGGTTGAGGTGGAATGTACTGAGAGAACTCCGGGACGCACTCGCATCACCATCAAAGATAGCGGTGCGGGATTGTCTCAGGAACAGATAGGGCAGCTCTTTCAGCCATTCAACCGTCTCGGACAGGAGGCCGGAGGCGAAGAAGGAACAGGCATCGGCCTCGTGGTGGCGAAGAGACTGATCGAACTGATGGAGGGCGCAATTGGTGTAGAAAGCATCGTCGGTGTAGGAAGCGTGTTTTGGTTCGAACTCGCCTTGGCTGCTGAGCCACACCTTTCCATGGAAGTGGTCGAAGTTGAAACGTCAGCTCAGACATTTATGCGTCGCGGAGCGCAGTTTCATACCCTGCTCTATGTAGAGGATAACCCGGCGAACATGAGTTTGGTCAAGAAAATCATCTCACGCCACCCCGAAATTCGCTTACTGACTGCGGTGAACGGGAATGACGGCATTGAGATTGCACGTGCATCACAGCCGGATGTCATTCTCATGGACATCAATCTAACCTTGCCAGGCATCAACGGTCTCGAAGCCATGAAAATTCTGAGCGCCGACCCGGCCACTGCGCACATCCCAGTTATTGCTCTGAGTGCCAATGCAATGCCACGCGACATTGAAAACGGCCTGGCGGCGGGATTCTTCCACTACCTCACTAAACCAATCAAAATCAATGAGTTTCTAAGCGTACTAGAAAAAGCGCTTTTGTTTGCAGAAAAAGGAACTATTCAGGGACTGTGAAAAACCCCCATGACTGCCGGTTTGTAAGAAATAAATTCCCTGTAAAGTCGGCCATAAAAGAGCCTCTTGCAGAACTAACAATGCGAGCGGAATTTACTGTTGAAATGCGGTAG
>JBKJQT010000328.1:0-2965 GCA_046593855.1 Candidatus Nitrotoga sp.
TGTTCAAGGGAACCAAAAACGTGCCGGTTGGACAGTTTTCCAAGCGTATATCTGCTGCGGGCGGACGCGAAAATGCCTTCACCAGTAATGATTACACTGCATATTTCCAGCAGTTGCACAAATCCAAGTTACCTCTCGCCATGCAGCTCGAATCCGATCGTATGCGCAATTTGCATCTGACGGAAACTGAATTCAGTAAAGAAATTAAAGTCGTTATGGAAGAGCGGCGCATGCGCACGGATGATGAGCCGCACGCCCTGATGAATGAAAAATTGATGGCCGCGGCCTTTCAGGAGCATCCTTACCGGACTCCGGTAATTGGCTGGATGAACGATTTACAGACACTTTCCGTAAATGATGCCAAGACGTGGTATAAAAATTGGTACGTGCCCAATAATGCGACATTGGTAGTGGCAGGGGATGTAAAGGCGAGCGAGGTGTTTGCACTGGCGCAACGTTTCTATGGTGGGATTCCGGCACGTAGCTTGCCTGCGCGCAAGCCCTTTAGCGAGCCTCCTCAGTTAGGCGTGAAACGCATCGTAGTTAAAGCGCCGGCGCAGCTGCCGCAATTGGTAATGGCTTATCACGCCCCCTCGATACGCGACCCAGAGAAAGATTGGCAGCCCTATGCCTTGCAGATATTGGCCGGCATTCTCGATGGCAATGCTTCTGCGCGCTTGAACAAAACATTAGTGCGAGAAAAGCAACTGGCCAGCAATGTGGGTGCGGAATATGATGCCACCTCGCGCGGCCCAAGCCTGTTCATGTTAGAAGGCACACCCAGTGAAGGCAAGAGCGTGACAGAGATAGAAGAGGGTTTGCGCGAACAAATAGCAATTTTGAAGCGTGACGGCGTGAGTGAAGATGAACTTAAACGCGCTAAGGCACAAGTGACTGCCAGTGAAGTTTACAAGCTCGATTCGCTGTTTTATCAAGCGATGCAGATTGGACAGATGGAAAGTATAGGGCTGTCATACAAAACTATTCCTTTGATTCTGAAAAAATTGCAGGCGGTAACGGCGCAGCAGGTGCAGGATGTGGCACGGGAGTTTCTGCAGGACGACCAACTGACCATGGCAGTGCTTGATCCACAGCCACTTTCCGGCAAACCCAAACAAATGAATAAAGGAACATCACATGCACACTAAAATACTTGCCGCGGTGGTGTTGTTTCTAGCCGGCATCGCCTCTGCACTCGCCACGCCTCATATCCAGCATTGGAAATCGCCGAGCGGCGCGCGTGTATATTTTGTGGAAAACCATGATCTGCCAATGCTGGATTTAACAGTGACTTTTGCCGCAGGAAGTGGCTTTGATGTGGCCGAAAAATCTGGAGTGGCAGGGCTGACACATAGAATGCTGGATCTCGGTGCAGAAGGTTTGAGCGAGGACGACATCGCGCGAAATCTGGCCGATATTGGTGCGCAATTTGGAAAGAATTTCGATGCGGATCGTGCTGGTGTAAGTTTGCGCACATTGAGCAGTGCTGCGGAACGCGTTCAGGCGCTGGATATTCTGGCGCGCGTGCTGCAACATCCGCTATTTCAAGAAGATGTGTTGACGCGAGAAAAGACACGCTTGATCGCTGGCCTAAAAGAAGACGAAACCAAGCCGGAAAGGATTGCCGAAAAAGCCTTCGGCAAGGCCGTATTCGGCACCCATCCTTATGGTTTACCGTCGTCGGGGGAAGTCGCCACCGTAGAAAATATCCAGCGCGCCGACATTGAGGCATTTTATCGTACACATTATTTTGCCAAAACTGCCGTGGTTGCCATTATGGGCGATGTGACGCGCGCCGAAGCTGAAGCTATCGCGCAAAATCTTACCGCGCAATTACCACAAGGCGTTGAGGCGCCGGAGGTTGCGCCGGTGCCCATGCAAATTAAATCGAATGAGCAGCGCATAATACATCCGGCTACGCAGAGTCATATTTTGATGGGCGCACCCGGTTTGGCACGCAAAGACCCCGATTATTTCTCCCTTTATGTGGGCAACCACATTCTCGGCGGAGGAGGGTTTGTGTCCCGCCTGATGCACGAAATCCGCGAGAAGCGCGGCCTTGCCTATAGTGTATATAGTTATTTTATACCGATGAAATTGCCAGGTGCGTATCAGATCGGGCTGCAAACCAAAAAGAATCAAGCCGATGAAGCGCTGCAGCTAGTGCGCGCTACGTTGCGCGAGTTTATTGATAAAGGCGTGACGAAAAAGGAATTACAAGCATCCAAGCAAAATATCATTGGCGGTTTTCCGCTGCGTATCGATAGCAACAAAAAAATAGTTGACTACTTGAGTGTCATTGGATTTTATGAGTTACCTTTGACCTATCTAGATGATTTTGTCGGAAATGTTGATAGAGTCACCATCGCGCAAATCCGCTCAGCCTTTGAACGGCGCGTAAATCCGGATGCGATGGCCACCGTGATAGTCGGTGCTCCGGAAACCCCAAAGCCAGGTAACGAGGGAGCCGTGCAATAAATCGGGTACGCATCATCGGTGGCACTCATCGTAGTCGTTGGGTAGAGTTTCCAGACGCGGAAGGCTTGCGCCCCACACCCGATCGCGTACGCGAGACTTTGTTCAACTGGCTGGGGCAGAATCTTAACGGCAGACGCTGTCTTGATTTGTTCGCTGGCAGTGGGATATTAGGATTGGAAGCGGCATCACGCGGTGCGACAGAAATAATAATGGTTGAGCACAATCGTACGGTCTTTCGCGCCTTGCAAGAAACCATCATTAAATTAGCTTGTACTAATGTATTGCTGCGTTGTGAAGATGGGTTAGAATTTGCGCGCCAAAAAAATGGGCTATTTGATGTCATTTTTCTTGACCCCCCGTTTCAAAGTGACTATCTGCCAAAATTGCTTCCGCTGCTTGCTGATAAGCTAACGCAAGACGGTATGGTGTATGTTGAAAGCGATGCGGTATTTGAACCTGACAAGGCTTGGCAGGTAGTGAAACGCGC
>JBKJQT010000350.1:0-11746 GCA_046593855.1 Candidatus Nitrotoga sp.
GTCTGCACTTCGAAACTTGCTACTACCAAGCCATTGAATTTTGCATCGAACATAAAATCGCCACCTTTGAAGGCGGTGCCCAAGGAGAACATAAACTTGCGAGAGGATTTCTGCCGGTCACAACTTGGTCGGCGCATTGGCTGTCGAATCCGCAATTCTCACAAGCAGTGGAAAATTTTTTAACGCGTGAAACAGGAAACATCACCCAATATATGGATGAGCTAAACGACAGCAATCCATTCAAATGCTAACCTATTAGCAACAAGATAGATTTGTCCCGTATTTAGCACTTAAACTCTCTTCATTTTGATTTTTCCTATGTTTATTCGCTGTGATCACCTTCCCAACTGCTCGCCACCCAACATGAATATCTTCAAACTCTATCTTCCATATCTTTTATAGCACTTTCATCCAGATCGTTTCTTCACACCTAGTGGCTAAATTAAATTGAATATCATATATCCCAAGCTGGGACAGCTTACCTACACCACATGGATATTCAATCGCCTTACCAAACGATTTGCCAATGTTATGCTAAAATATATAACAGTTTAGATCGATAAGATCCAGAATAACTGCCTTTTCAAAATTGAATTAAAAGCGATACTTGGCAAGCCCTTATTTCTTTCAAAGACGGAATACTGAATGGAGGACGAAATTGCATAAAACTGAAAGTAATTTAACAGGATGAATGTATCAATAGCGATACCATTTTTAATTCCTTTTCTCATAAAGTTAGTATCGTTTCTGATAAAGAAAGAAGCCAAAATCCAAAGTTAGCGAAGACAAAAAGTCAGAACTGTACTAAAGTTTCTCATGCTTCATCCGAGAATCTATCATTAAGTTTAGTAAAAATTCAGCATATTTATAATTGAAAGTCTAGTAACGAAATTACGACTTCATCTAATAATCATGAAGGGAGGTGAGACATGCGCTTAGCACACCTACCATTAGCACACCTACCATCATCGTAAATGATCGCAACTTTAAGGAAATTCAGATGAATACTTTACATACCAACATTATGAAATGGCTAGTTTGTTTTGTTGTAGTATTTTCGGCACTAGCATTCGGAGGGTGCGCTAACACTAAACGTATAACTCTTTCTCCCTCAGACGAACCTCCCTCACATGACTATATAATTGGTCCGGGTGATAACGTTAATATCATAGTCTGGCACAATCCAGAGGTCTCCATGTCAGTTCCAGTCCGCCCAGATGGAAAAATTACCACTCCTTTGGTAGAAGACCTGCCGGCTATGGGAAAGACGTCAACCCATTTGGCTCGTGACATTGAGAAAGCACTGGCTACATTCATTCAGGATCCAGTTGTAACGGTAATTGTGACTGGTTTCATCGGACCATATACTGAACAAATTCGTGTATTAGGAGAGGCTGGCAAACCCCAAGCTCTCCACTATAACAAAGGCATGTCACTAATGGATGTCATGATTGCCGTAGGTGGTATCACAAATTTTGCCGCAGGCAACAAGGCCAGCATTATTCGCAACATAGATGGAAAATCACAGCATGTTGCGGTCCGGTTAGATGATCTAATTAAAGATGGCGATATTTCAGCCAACATACCGGTACGCCCAGGAGATATTTTAGTTATTCCTGAAAGTTTCTTTTGATTTATATTTTCTTTCTTAAACTCATAGAAATGATTTAAACGATTAAGTGTCACATACCTAATTTTTCAATACATTCCATAATTAAATGGCTACTCCTATATGTGACCGCCGAGTACTGTTAAATTAAAAGTTGATACCCGCACCATTATGGAGATTTTGACAAGATGGAGGAATTAATAGCCCTGCTACTTTCCTATTTAAAGGGAATATGGAAATACCGATGGTACGCGGTGGTTATTGCATGGATCATTGTCTTGGTTGGAGGGTTCAAGGTGTATTCTTTACCTAACAATTACGAGGCTTCCGCGAGAGTTTTCGTGGATACACGAACTATCTTAAAGCCATTACTGGCAGGTATGACAACTGTTCCCAACATGGAACAGCAAGTTTCAATTATGAGTCGCACTCTTCTTAGCCGTCCAAACGTAGAACGAGTTATGAGAATGGTAGATTTAGATATTAAAGCAATAGATGCCAAGGATCATGAACGGCTAGTAAGTAACATGATGGGCCAGATCAAGATCAACGGGAGTAATAGTGCTGACCTCTATGTTATTTCCTATAACCACCAAATTCCAAAAATTGCGAAAGATGTAGTCCAGTCCTTTCTAACTATCTTTGTTGAAGGCAGCTTTGGTAATCAGAAACAAGACTCCGAAAAAGCAATTAAATTTATCGATGAGCAGATCAAAAATTATGAGGATAGATTGGTCATTGCGGAAAAAGCTGTCACGGAGTTCCAAATTAAAAATAGTGGGCTATTACCCAAGGACGGTGATTATGGGTCACAACTGCAAGCAGTTTCGGATAGCCTGAACGAAGCAAAATTGGGGCTACGTGAAGCAGAACAAGCACGCAATGCCATCAAAAATCAAATTGAAGATGGCGCGCCTCCTGAAGACCTAACGACAGGACCAGCTAACTCAACTATCGTTAACCCGGAAATAGACGCTCGCATCCAGGCATTAACTAATGACATGGATGCCTTACGACTACGCTTTACCGAAAGGCATCCAGATGTTATTTCAATCAAGCGCCTAATTACAAAACTTGAAGAGCGTAAACTGGAAGAGGCTAAACTTAAAAAACCCGTTATTGATCGAGATCGAGGTAAAAGTTACAGCCCAATGCTGCAACAACTTAATGTTTCTTTATCAGAAGCCGAAGCCAGAGTCGCCGCGATGAAAGCTCGAGTGGAAGAGTATTCTTCACGCAGTGCTCAATTAAAAACACTGACTATTGCGAAACCCCAAGTAGCAGAACAGTTTTCTCAACTCAACCGTGATTATCAGATCAACAAAACAAATTATGAAAGTCTCATTGGACGCCGAGAATCTGCAAAGCTGTCAGGGGAATTGAGTGCGACTTCAGATATGCTGACATTCAAGGTCATAGATCCTCCTACGGTTCCACTTGTTCCTTCAGGACCGAACCGATTAATGTTATTCAGTTTAGTTTTTGTTGGTGCCCTGCTGGGTGGGATAGGCAGTGCGCTCTTAATGAGCCAAATCAGACCTACTTTTTTGAGTCAAAATAGTCTACGGGAATCAATTGGTTTGCCGATACTAGGTACGGTGACCATGAATTGGACTGCCAATGAAGTAATCAAGCGGAAAAGGAGCCTTTATGCTTTTGGTCTTTCTATCTCTCTGCTGGTTGTTCTATATAGCGTGGTAATGGTGTTTTTATTCCTTAAACAATAATTTTGAGGAAGCCTCTTAAAAATTTAAAACAGCAATTAAGAGCACTTAAAATATAGGCGACATTAAAGATAGATGTTTGTTAAATTTACAAACGTATATCAAAGAGCGGGCAAAATAGCGAGACTGATACCGTTGGGAGATTATGTGAGCATTATTGAAAAAGCAGCAAACAGAATTGGGCAAAATAAAGGTGAGATAACGCCTGCACTAAAAATGAAGCCGGACAATCCAAATGAACAAAGTTCAAAAATAATTAATGAACACAATGCCAACAATTTAGACAAGCCAATGATTGCGCAAGTCGAACTCAATCTTGCTAAATTGCATCAATTGGGAATGATCACACCGGACCAAGGAAAAACTTTAGCCGCACAGGAATTTAGAGGAATAAAGCGCTCTTTGATCCAGAATGCTTTCATTAAAGGTGCCGGCGCGATACACCACGGAAATTTGATTATGGTAACGAGTGCGTTACCCAAAGAGGGGAAAACATTCTGCGCCATTAATTTGGCCATGAGCATCGCGACAGAAATGGACCACACGGTTCTACTGGTAGATGCAGACGTAGCCCGTCCTTCGGTTCTCCGCACATTAGGATTGAAATCAGCTGTCGGGTTGATGGATATTCTTCTCGACGAAAAACTCGATTTAGCAGACGTGATGATTAATACTAACGTCGATACTCTCAGAATTTTACCTGCTGGGACAGGTCACAGGCACGCAACAGAACTACTGGCAAGCCAGGCGATGAGTAGTTTATTAAATGAAATTTCAAACCGATATCCAGACCGCATTGTCATATTTGATTCCCCTCCTTTGCTCCCCACAACTGAGGCACGTGTTCTAGCCAGTCAGATGGGTCAGATTGTCATGGTGGTAGAAGCCGAAACCACTACCCAGCATGCAGTCAAAGAGGCACTTCGTCAGATCGAAACAAGTCCTCATATTAATTTAGTCTACAATAAAGCAAGGGCATTCCCGGGCGGAACCAATTATGGTTACGGCTATTATGACTGAAGTTGGTGGGAATAATGTATTACACAGGCTTCCCCATAAGATAGTACAAACAGTTACCACTATCCTAATGATGTGCCCTGCCTATTCCACCGCTGCTGACTGGAAAATAGTGCCCAACCTAAGTCTATTAGAAACTTATACCGACAATGTCACACTGGCTGCACGGGGAGATGAGAAAAGCGATTTCATCACCCAAATTAATCCTGGAATATCATTGTCTGGAACCGGGGCACGTTTGAAAGTCAACGTAAACTATACAATGCAAAATCTTTTTTATGCAAATGAACGCAATCAAAATACGACTTTTCATCAACTAACCGCAAGAGAAAACGCGGAGCTAATAAAAAACTTTTTTTTTCTCGATAGCACAGCCTCTATAAGTCAGCAAAACATTTCTCTCCAGGGTCCCCTGACAACCAATAATGAAAATATCATAAACAACCGAACCAATGTAAAAACCTATAGCATTAGCCCCTATATACGTCACAACTTCTCCAATTTTGCTTCAACCCAAGCGCGATACACACATAACGCAGTCTCCACTGACGTAGGTGGGTTATCTGCAAGCCAATCAGATAGTATTCTGTTAAGTCTCACCAGTGGTTCTGCATTCAGCACACTAGGCTGGGGCTTAAATTATAACAAACAAAAAATAAGCGGTTTAGACACATCCATAGGTGGTTTAGGCACATCCGTAGAAAATGAACTTTATTCGGGGAATCTTCGTTACCGAATTTCATCAAAATTCAGTTTAACTGGAACAAGTGGATACCAAAAATTCAGCTTCACTTCAATTACCGGAATATCGGCTGGGTCTTTCTGGACAGCTGGTTTTATCTGGACGCCAGCCGAAAGGACTAGTATCACTGCTAATGCTGGTAAAAGTTTTTTTGGCAATACCCGCACGCTCATTGCCAGCCATCGAACTCGCAGATCAGCTTGGAGCCTAAGCTCCACCCAAAGTATTACCACCACCCGCGATCAATTTCTGATTCCTGCCACGACCGACACGGCAAGCTTTCTGAATCAGCTTTGGACATCCAACATTCCCGACCCCATAATGCGCCAGCAAACAGTCGATGCCTTCATCAGGGATAATAAACTTTCATCCTCCATTTTTAATCCCATAAACTTCCTCACTAATCAGTTTTTTCTGCAAAAAAGCTCGCAGGCAACGGTTGCTTTAAGCGGCGCAAAAAACACACTCGTGCTTAGCATTTTCCATATGCTGCGTGAACCACAAACATCAGGAGATACAAATAGTGTTTTGCTTGGGGCAAACAGCTTTACACTGAACAACAAAACAAAACAAATTGGCGGTAATGCTCTTTGGAGCTGGAAAATTTCTCCTCGAACCAACGCCAATATTGGCGCCATGTATTTTAGATCCAATATGCTCGACACGGGCATTGAGGATGAGACCAAGACTTTCACAGCCGGCCTGACAAGACAAATACAGCCCAAGCTTAATGGCGCGGTTAATTTTCGACATGTCGAGCGAACCTCTAACCAAATTGGTAGTGAATATCGCGAGAATGCCATCATCGCATCTCTGTCAATGCGTTTTTAGCTGGAGCAATCAAATAAATGTATGAATCTTACTACGGACTTAGTGCCAAACCATTTCAATTAAAACCTGACCCACAGTTCTTTTTTGGCAGCAGAGGTCATAAGCGTGCCATGGCCTACCTGGAATATGGCCTGTCTCAAGGGGAAGGCTTCATCGTCATTACCGGTGATGTCGGTGCAGGAAAAACCACCTTGGTGCGCAGCCTTTTTTGCAAACTTGAATCGGAACAAATTCTAGCAGCACAAATCGTCAACACCAACCTCAATGCAGATGACACATTAAGAATGGTGGTCGCAGCGTTTGGACTCCCCTACGAAGACGGCTCCAAAGCCACCCTGCTGACCAGACTAGAGCAATTCCTTCGACAGTGTGATCAAAAGGGAATGCGCGCACTACTAATAGTGGATGAAGCACAGAATCTTACGCCCCAAGCGGTGGAAGAATTAAGGATGCTGTCCAATTTTCAAACTGCTGACAAATCATTGCTGCAAATCTTCCTGCTAGGACAGCCTGAATTCAGGAGAACCCTTCTTAGTCCCGACATGCAACAATTGCAGCAAAGGGTAATTGCGACCTACCACTTGGGGCCATTAGACGCCTTGGAAACTAAAGACTACATCGAACACCGGCTGCATACCGTAGGTTGGAATGGAGATCCTTCCTTGAGCGAAGATGCTTTCTTTGAAATCTATAATTTTACTGGAGGCATCCCACGCAAAATCAATACACTTTGTGATCGCCTTTTTCTATTGGGTTATCTCGAAGAGCGTCACAATTTCAGAAGTACTGATGTAATTGAAGTATTAGGTGATATTCAACAGGAACTTGCTCTTCCTATATTAGAGACCGCAGCACAGAATTCATCCGACATCCCGCAGATCGAGCAGAAAGAAGATGCTCAAGGGAGTTTGGGAAATATGGACGAAAGGCTTTTCAAGATGGAAAACTCAGTCATCTCTGTTCTAGATCTGCTTAAACGGATTCTTTCTCGCTCCAATTCAAACATCAATAACCTTACAAAGTAAATGAGCGTATCAATACGGTGACTATTTAATGAAGAGCGAATTCACTTTACGAATGAGATTGAAGTAGAAAAATCAACTCGCATGAAAGTACAGTGACAAGTTAAATGGAATCCAAAGCAAGCTCGGGAATTGCAGTATCAGCTCTATCAGGTATCTATTAGTCCCCTGTGCTTCTCGCAGAAAAATGGAATGGCATGTAAATACTGATTAAACAGAACATAATCTCAAATCAACAAACGTGTTCACTAAGTTTAACAAAAGCTCAAAAGAGTGCAGCAGCGTGATGCCGCCTTACAAATCATTTGAATAAATTCATATTATCAACAACAGTTAATGCAAATTATTAAACCACCGATCCCTGTACCTTATAGCATTCTATGTGTTGTAGGCGCACGCCCTAATTTCATGAAAATGGCTCCTATCATGGCGGCCTTTGCCGCTCTTGGACCAGAACTCGATGTATCCCTGGTTCATACCGGCCAACATTATGACGTAGCCATGAACCATCAATATTTCGAAGCGCTCGGCATACCGCAGCCTAATATTAATCTGGAGGTTGGCTCTGGAAGTCACACAGCACAAACCGCCAATGTGATGCTCCGCTTCGAATCAGTTCTGAACACAAAGCATCCTTCCGCAGTGCTGGTAGTTGGTGATGTAAATTCCACTCTAGCCTGCGCGCTTGTGGCAGCAAAAAAAGGGATTCCCGTAATTCACGTTGAGGCTGGTTTGCGCAGTTTCGACCGCGCTATGCCAGAAGAAATCAACCGGGTTTTGACCGACCAGATATCTGAACTCCTTTTCATCACTGAGCGCAGTGGTCGCGAAAACCTGTTGCGCGAAGGAATAGCCGAATATCGCATTCGATTTGTCGGCAATGTCATGATCGACACCTTACATCACAACCTCAAAAAAGCATTCCCGGTATCTCAAATCCTGCAAAATGCCGGCAGGGAAGATTTTCTGGTTGGCCATGACGGATATGCCATCCTCACCGCACACCGGCCTTCTAATGTGGATGATCCCGATACTTTGCGCTCATTGCTTGAAACAATCCTCAAGATTAGTACCAGATTGCCCATTATTTTTCCGATGCATCCGCGCACTCGTGACATGATCCAAAAATTTGGATTGAGCCAAATGCTGGATGTCCCTACACTATTGCAACTGCCTCCCATGGGTTATCTGGAAATGCTGGGGCTTATGAAAGACGCACAAATTGTATTAACTGACTCAGGTGGTATTCAGGAAGAAACCACGGCCCTTGGCATACCCTGCATTACACTCAGAAATAATACAGAACGGCCGATCACAGTGAACGAAGGGACCAACACTATCGCCGGACTGGATTCAGCAAAGATACTAACTATATTTGATGAAATCATGCTTACCGGCGGGAAAGCAGGCAGAATTCCTGAGCTCTGGGATGGGCATGCCTCAACACGCATTGCAGCGGAAATTCTCAGTTGGCTAAAAAACGGTTTACAAAGCAAATAATTATTGAAGCCTTTACAAATACAGAATCATCCATAATAAAAAACACAGAGAAATTTTACGAGCAGAAGTTACCCGGATTGACTGCTAGCAAAGATTTCTCAGCAACTCGCATGGAGAATTGGTAAACACGACTTTTTCCATAATGCACTTATATAAAATGTTCTCAAATATGGATTTTTACCGGAAAAAAATCTGATGACCGTAGCGCTAATACGTAATGCGATGACTATCGATGTGGAAGATTACTTCCAAGTCTCAGCCTTCGCCTCCACCATCTCGCGCGAGCAATGGGGAAGTCTGCCGTGCCGGGTAGAACGCAATATTGATATCGCGCTAGCCTTGCTGGATGAAGGTAATGCGCATGCCACTTTTTTCACATTAGGCTGGATCGCTGAGCGCTATCCCGCCATTGTGCGCCGCATCGTAGACAATGGACATGAGCTTGCCAGTCATGGTTATGGTCATCAGCGCGTTAGCGAGCTGAGCCGCAATGAATTCAACGAAGATATCTCTCGCGCCAAAAAAATACTGGAAGACTTATCAGGTAGTCCGGTAATTGGCTATCGCGCCCCAAGTTTTTCCATCGGCGCTGATAACCTGTGGGCGCTTGATTTACTTCAGGAAGCTGGCTATCAATATAGCTCCAGCATATATCCGATTCGACACGACCATTACGGCATGCCCGAGGCACCTCGCTTTGCCCACTATCCCCGCGGCACAAACGGCATGCTTGAACTCCCCCCCACCACTACAACATTACTGGGCCGAAACCTGCCAGCGGCAGGGGGAGGCTATTTCAGACTATTACCCTATCAAGCGTCTCGCTGGCTCATACGCCGTGTCAATCAGCAGGACGGGAAACCCTGTATTTTTTATTTTCACCCGTGGGAGCTTGATCCAGACCAACCGCGTCAATTTAACATCTCGACGAAAACACGATTTCGCCATTACATCAATTTGAAACGTATGGAGTCCCGCATACAAGCGTTGTTGCGGGATTTTCAATGGGATCGCATGGACCGAATATTCTTGAAAGCAGGCGCGTGAAGGAGTTTTCAGCGGTCGCATCCGCACTGCAGGTACGTGTGATGACATCAAATGACTCTGTACGCTGGGACGAATTCGTTTACGCTTGTCCTGCCGCCACATTTTTTCATCGTGCTGGCTGGAAAGAAGTAATAGAACGCGCCTTCGGGCACCCCACTCACTTCCTGCTGGCTGAAGAAAATGGGACCATTCAAGGCATCCTGCCGCTGGCAGAGATTAACAGCAGATTGTTTGGACATTCATTATCTTCACTACCGTTTTGCGTTTACGGCGGTATCATCGCAAGTACAGAGCCAGCGCGGATGGCACTGGATGATGCGGCTCAGATGCTGGCTGCGAAACTAACTGTGGACTTCCTAGAATATCGCAACATTATGCCCTTCCACACTGACTGGCCAAGCAAGAATCTCTATGTCTCTTTTCGCAAGGTCATCGAGCCGGACGTGGAAGCAAACATGCTCGCCATCCCCCGCAAACAGCGGGCGATGGTTAGAAAGGGCATTAAAAACGGTCTCGCTAGCGAGATTGACGAAAGCGTAGAGCGGTTTTTTTCCGTGTTCGCGGACAATGTACACCGCCATGGCACTCCCGCATTGCCAAAACGCTATTTCGTACTACTTAAAGAAATATTCGGCAGCGACTGCGAAGTACTGTCAGTAGTTAAGGATGGGCTCATTTTAAGCAGCGTACTGAGCTTTTATTTCCGCGATGAAGTATTACCGTACTACGCGGGCGACACCGTGGAGGCTCGCGATTTTGCGGCAAATGATTTTAAATACTGGGAGCTGATGCGACGCGCTTGCGAACGCGGTATTAAGGTCTTCGACTATGGACGCAGCAAGCGCGGCACCGGTCCATTCGATTTCAAAAAAAATTGGGGGTTTGAACCGCAGCCGTTGCATTACGAATATCAATTGCTTCGGGCGAAAACCGTGCCTGATACCAATCCATTGAATCCAAAATACCAGCTATTCATCAAGATGTGGCAAAAACTACCCTTGCCAGTAGCCAATTGGCTCGGACCGCACATCGTAAAAAATTTGGGATAATGGCTAATGGATCATTTGCTTTATCTTACCCATCGCATCCCCTACCCACCCAACAAGGGTGACAAAATACGTTCATACCATTTGCTAAAATATTTAGCGCGACACTACCATGTTCATCTCGGCACCTTTATCGATGATCCCGACGATTGGCAATACGTAAATACCGTTAAGCAATTGTGCGAAGAAACCCATTTTGCATCTTTAAATGCCCGCACGGCGCGCCTGCGAAGTTTGGGCGCACTAATGATGAATCGCCCTCTAACTCTTGATTATTACCGCAATAACGGTTTACAGGAGTGGGTAAGAAAAGTGATAGACACGCAAGCAATTAAGCACGTTCTAATATTTTCTTCCGCCATGGCACAATATGTAACAAACATCCAACAAGCGCGTTGCATCATCGATTTCGTCGACATCGACTCCGACAAATGGCGTCAATACGCAAAAAGAAAGCCATGGCCCATGAGTTGGCTATATCAACGCGAAGGTCGCTTGCTGCTTCGCTACGAACGACAAGTCGCGTGCAAGTACGGTGCATCGCTGTTCGTTTCGAAAGCGGAGGCCGATCTTTTTAAACAACTAGCACCAGAAAGCGCTGAGAAAATTGGCTTCTTCAATAATGGTGTGGATAGTGACTATTTTTCCCCTAACCGAGAATATCCTGATCCATATCAGACAAACATGGCAGCCATTGTATTTACCGGCGCCATGGACTATTGGCCGAATGTGGATGCTGTACGCTGGTTCGCCCAGGAAATCTTTCCCGTTGTGCTTGCTAATCACCCCCATGCACGCTTTTATATCGTAGGATCTCGCCCAACCGCCGCCGTGCAGGAACTGGTGCAGCTGCCTGGAGTCGTGGTAACAGGCGCAGTAGCTGATGTCAGACCCTATCTCGCCCATGCCCAACTAGCGGTGGCGCCCTTACGCATCGCCAGAGGCTTACAAAACAAAGTTCTGGAAGCCATGGCCATGGCCAAGATTGTTATTGCATCTCCTCAAGCAGCAGAAGGCATTCTGGCAATATGTAGCTCTTTACCTGATGTTGCCAGAATGCCTTCTGCTGCTTGGGGAGATGCAATAACAGTCATGGCCATGGCCATGGCTTCCAGAACTTTGTTCTGTAAGCCATGGCCATGGCCAAGATTGTTATTGCATCTCCTCAAGCAGCAGAAGGCATTCTGGCAACATCAGGTAAAGAGCTA
>JBKJQT010000139.1:0-4674 GCA_046593855.1 Candidatus Nitrotoga sp.
CCGTGATCCACGTCCAGGATATGACAGAAAGAAACAAACAATGAACGATATTGAAAGTCGCCTGTATGACATGCTGGCTAAGCAACTTGAGATTCCCCGCGAAGAGTTCTCACACGAGTCAACACTGGAGCAAGTCGGACTTGACTCGCTGGCCATAATCGAATTCATGTTCCAGATCGAGGACAGTTTCAATATTCGTTTTGACCAAACCAGCGAACCGCCAAAAACCCTCGGTGATGTCGTGAAGCAGGTTACCGCGAAGCTACTGCATGAGTGAGTTGAGTCGCGTTGTCGTTACCGGAATTGGTGTTGTCTCGCCCGTTGGCAATTGGCCAGGGCTACTGTTTGACAACGTGGCAGCAGGTCGCTCAGGCATACGCCTGTTGCCTGCTGGTGAGCAAGCTTCGCCGGTTCAGATTGCCGCCTGGATCGATGTACCCATAGTCGATGGCAGCAAGGGTGTGCCGCCTGACCGGATCACGCAACTGGCGTTAGCCGCTGGCCGCTATGCACTGATGGAAGCTGGCTTGCTTGATCATCCTTAGTTACTCACTGATATGGGCGTCCATCTTGGCACCGGCTCCGGCGCCAGCGCCACGACTGATCAGGCGTACTTCCGTCTTTATAGGTAAAACCGCGACCGTCTTGCACCAATGACGCTACCACGCGCGATAAACAACACGGCGGCCGCAGAGTTGGCTATCCGGTTTGGCCTGACTGGCGTCAATAACACCTATTCAATTGCCTGCGCTTCCTCAAGCAGCGCCATCGGTGAAGCGCTACGTGCCATTCGCCACGGCTATAGCGAACGCATACTGGCCGGGGGCAGCGAGGCATTGCTGACTTATGGTGTTTTGCATGCCTGGCATGCGCTACGCGCCTTAGCCACTACCGATGCTCAAGTGGAAGCATCCTGCCGCCCCTTTTCGGCTGATCGTAATGGCTTGGTATTGGGTGAGGGTGCCGCCTTTCTGGTGCTGGAAAGCTTAGCTTCGGCGCAGGCCCGTGGTGCGACCATCTTGGCTGAAATAGCCGGCTACGGCACTTCTTGCGATGCCACCCATATTACTCATCCATCATCAACCGGGCAGGTCAAAGCTATTCGTCACGCTTTAGCCGACGCTGGACTCGATCCCGCCGAAATCGACTATGTCAATGCACATGGCACCGGAACTCTAGCTGGTGATGCTGCTGAAGCGGAATTATTACGTACGGTATTTAGCGAGCATCTGCACACCCTGCCGGTTAGCTCGAGCAAAGCGGTGCATGGTCATCTGATGGGTGCAGGTGGGGCGGCGGAGCTGGCCATTTCTATTATCGCCATGCAAAAAAATGTGGTTCCACCTACCGCACACTGCCGGGTGACCGACCCCGATCTGGGCATAGACGTGATAGCGGAAGGCATGCGCCAGAAAACACTGAATGCAGTTCTATCTAATTCCTTTGCATTCGGAGGCAGCAATGCTTGTGCTCATTGCTCGTCGATTTGAGGAACGATTGTATTAATTAATAGAGGAAACCTCCGGCACTGCCGGAGGACTCCAAAAGGTTTGACCTATCCGGCGGTCGAAAAGACCGTTTAAACGGCGGGGAAAATAAAGCAGGCGGTTGTTCGAAGTTATTGTTTGCAAGAGAGAGAAATGTTTAGCTCGGTGAAACATACCTGCCGCGAAACGGCTAACGGTTTTGAAAACGCCTTTGAGGCTATAACAAATCAAGCCACCGGCTATGCCAGTGGTATTTGACTGTTTATTAAAGTGCGTCCTATATTAAATAAGGCAAACCCATGAAAATTATCGTATTAATTACATTAATCTTACTCATAGGCTGTGCTCCGAAATCTGACAATGCGCCATCTACAAAGGGTGCTGAAAAAGAAATGGCTAGAGCTGCTGGATTAGGTAGCACTCCCTTGAACAATACGAACGCCGAACTGCGAGAAGAGGAGCTAACCAACCTTTGCTTGATGGCAAAGGATGTTTATTAATTTTTACAAAGCTTAAGGATGAGTGGGAAGTTGCTTACGGTATCCTTAATCGCAATAAATTAACAATCAATATATAAACCAATTAATTATAAGATTATGAAGAAGTAAAATAGCACGTAGATAAAATTTTGTGCGAGTCCTTTAGAGTGTAATTCGGTATTAAGGCAATCAAAGATTGACGGTTTTTATTGCCACCAAGAAGTACCGCATCCCAATATGAATGGGTTAATTGTTCATTTGAACATTTTTCTGCTACCAAAATATTCATTACTTGGCCACGAAATTTAAATGGAGAAAAAAATGAGATCACCCAAATTTGCATCAATCAAACATTTAATCTCTCGTATACCTGAAGATGGGCAGCTTGGATCTGAACTACGGGAGTTGATGCAACGCATTGAAAAGGATGCTTTCCTGGTGACAGAATTGAGAGAGCATCCAGACCCTATGAGGTCGACACTTGCCATCGGTTAGGACCTTGAAACCGCGCAAGAGAAACTTAAAGTTACCCTCGACGCAGTGCGTGATCTTTTCCGTTCTAGCATTACCCAATTTCGCGAGAATGTGAAAGCTGAGCAACTCAAATCGGCAAATTTGGTGCCAAATGAGTATGCTGCAGAAATTCGCTCAATTTACCGTTCTCTTGACGATGTAGGGAAAGCAAAGATGCTTGCTGACGCCTTCACTCAACACGACGGTGCAACAGCGGCGGCTTTAATTAGCGTGCCAGCGGTACTTACGGGAATAAATCCAGATCGAGTTGTTTTGCTCCGTCAACAATTCCTTGATTTAGTTACACCTGCAAAGAATGTCGACTTTATAAATAAGTTTGCGGATATTTCAGAAGAAATTCTACGAATGGCCAGCGAAATAGCGATTGAACCCGCATAACTTCAAATCTAGGGGTTTGTTTTTTTCAATTGAACTTACCTCTGGCTAATCAGTTCCCACTTAAAAGACAGGGGAAAACATTATAGAACAATTACATTGACAAACCGCAGCAACAAAGAAGCCTCCACCCTCCGCCTATGAATCTTGATTCGGTCCCACTTTTGTACCGAGATGCATTAATTTGGCCCACGGTTTTGCTAAATGAAGGATGGCTGTATTGAACTCAATTAAAGCTTGATGATTTAAAGTTACAAAGCGGGTGGTGAAATAGGCACTGCCTGTATCGCTCTGTGTGAGCATATCTCGGTACGAAATTAATGATTTCTGCACTACGCAAAAAAATCCACCGCCACCCTTAAATCTCTCGTGCGCTTGAATGGCGGTAAGCTCTGCCATATTCGTTTGCCGTAGGATTTTGCTATCAAACGCGGGTCACAGATCATCAGCACGCCGCGATCGGTCTCATCTCGGATCAAGCGTCCCGCACCTTGTTTAAGATTGATGACCGTGCGGGGCAACTGATATTCCATGAAGGCATTACGTCCCTGACTGGTGATCTGAGCAAGGCGCGCCGCTAGCACTGGGTCATCCGGTGGAGCGAACGGCAGTTTGTCTATTACCACTAGCGAAAGAGCTTCGCCGCGCACATCTACTCCTTCCCAGAATGACTGACTGCCCAATAGTATGGCGTTGCCGTGTTCGCGGAAGCGGCTCAACAGCTCATTACGCGAACCTTCACCTTGTAACATCAACGGGTAGTTGAGCTTCTTGCGTTCGAACTCAGTCGTTAAAATCTCATGTGCGCGTTGCATGGCGCGCAGGCTGGTGAACAGCAAAAATGCACGTCCCTTGCTGGCCTCGATCAAAGGAAGAGCCGCCCGCACCACCGCTTCGGTATAGCCAGGGTTATTCGGATCGAGCATATTTTGGGGTACATATAGCAGCGCCTGTTCAGGGTAATTGAAAGGACTGTCCCAGCAGGCAGTTTGAGCTTCAAGCAATCCCATTTCGGATTGATAGTGCGAGAAATCCTGCTTCACTGTAATCGTGGCTGACGTGAAAATCCATGCACGCGGGTGGCCATTAATTTGCTTGGCGAATATTTCTGCGATGGACAACGGCGTGGTGTTGAGTTGCACGGATTGGTGAAATATTTCTAGCCAGCGCACCATATCCACTTGATTTTTGTCCCGCCATTGCAAAATTTTTTGCGCCATCTCCTGGCCTCGTTGCCAGCAATTATCCAACCCCTCGCTGCGCTCTGCTTGCTTCTCCAGCAGATTGTTAACCTGCTGGAGCTTATCGCTTAATGCGACCATGGCATCCGTCCAGCCGGATAAATCTTCCATGGCGATGGCAGTCATGCGCCCTTCGCTTTGTTTAAATACCAGGCGCAAGTCACGCGCGGCTTTGTCCAACGAGTCGGTGGCGGTGGGAAGCGCGGCAAAGTCTTTAGCTGAAGTCGCTGCCTCCAACCGCGCGTCTCGTGCTAGTTCGATGATTTGTGAAGTCGAAATACTCTCGCCAAAAAACAAGCTGGCAGTCTCGGGCAATTGGTGTGCTTCGTCGAAAATAACCGTATTGCAGGCTGGCAACAGTTCCGCCAGACCTTCGTCGCGCAGCATCAAATCAGCGAAAAATAAATGATGGTTCACCACTACGACATCAGCCCGCATCGCCTCTTTGCGCGCCTTAAGCACAAAGCAATCTTTATGGTGCGGGCACTCCTGTCCCAGGCAGTTATCGCGCGTCGAAGTTACCTGCATCCAGATAAGTGCATTTTCTGGCACATCGCT
>JBKJQT010000333.1:0-7142 GCA_046593855.1 Candidatus Nitrotoga sp.
CATAAAACGGGGCGATGTAACGGTAGCTGGTCTTAAGAGACATTGCGATTAGTGCAGCACGCGCGGGACACTCAATACGAATTGGGGAATGGGAGCGTCAAATCTAGTGCCGTCCTCCGTAACCATCTGGTAGCTGCCAGACATGGTACCCACCTGTGTGGCAAGCACCGTACCGCTAGTATATTCAAAACTCTGGTTTGGCTGAAGAACCGGTTGCTCACCCACAACCCCTTGCCCCCGCACTTCCTGCATATACTGATTGGCATCGGTAATAATCCAATGACGACTGATCAGCTTGACAGTGGCATCGCCTTCATTAGTTATGGTGATGGTATAAGCGAAAACGAAGCGATTATCGGCCTCATCGGATTGTTCGGCCAAATAATTTACTTCGGTGGTGATTTTTATTCTGAATTTATTGTCTTTTTCCATCATGGTATTACACATTATTTTCTGCAGTATGACAAGGCTAACTGAGACTTGAACTTAAAAAGAAAAGTGAGTCCTAATGTCAGACTAGCATTAGCCATTGTCAGTTTAATTTAGCAGGTTATGAAAGTCAGGTCACGGAACTGATAATAGGGTGTTTCTCTATATTGCGTGGAAGTATTATTTTCCATCATCTTGCATTATTTCTGTATAACAAACCGCGTCTTTACTGCACTACAGAAGTTATGGGGAGTTATGGAATTGTTAATAATTGCGATTGAAGCCCGCATTACTGTAATTATTCCATAATTTCTGAATTTTATTTGGTTTTAGTTGGCTGGTATTGAGGGTGGCTAGCAACTATAATTGCCCCCTTGTTTAATTTTTGGTCTTTTCGAGACTATGCAATTATTCGCCTTCGGCATTAACCATCAGACCGCGCCACTTGTTGTGCGTGAGCAGATTGCGTTCAATGTCGATGCAATGGAGCCAGCCCTGCGCGACTTGGTCGGGCAGGGTGCAGCCAAGGAAGCGACTATACTTTCCACCTGCAACCGCACCGAGGTGTATTGCAGTACGCATAAGCCGGCGCAGATTATTAGCTGGCTAGCTAGTTATCATGAATTACAGCCGCGTGAAATTGAGCCGTATCTCTATACTTTGCCGCATGAGCAGGCGGTGAAGCATGCTTTTCGCGTTGCCAGCGGGTTGGACTCGATGGTGCTGGGTGAACCGCAAATTCTGGGTCAAATGAAGCAGGCAGTGCGTTATGCGGAACAGGCTGGCACGCTGGGCTTTCTACTCCATAAGCTATTTCAGCGCACCTTCTCGGTGGCGAAGGATGTGCGTACTCAGACCGAAATTGGATCAAATTTAATTTCCATGGCCGCAGCGGCGGTCAAGCTGGCCGAACGCATTTTCCCCAGCATTGCTGAGCAGAGTGTATTGCTCATTGGCGCGGGGGAGATGATCGAACTGAATGCCGTGCATTTTGCGGCTAAATTGCCTAAGAAAATTACCGTTGCAAACCGTACCTTGGAGCGTGCTCAAGTGTTGGCGCGGCGCATTAGCGGACATGCCATCACGTTGAGTGAATTGCCGGAACAACTGGCGCAGCACGATATTATCGTGACCAGTACTGCCAGCCCGTTGCCGATACTAGGTAAGGGGATGGTCGAGCGTGCACTTAAGGCGCGCAAGCACCGCCCTCTTTTCATTGTCGATCTCGCCGTTCCGCGCGATGTTGAAGCCGAAGTGGCCGAACTGGATGATGTGTTTCTGTATACCGTTGATGAGTTGGCTGAAGTTGTGCGCGATGGCTTGGATGCACGTCAAGGCGCGGTGAAAGAAGCTGAAGTAATTATTAATTCTGGTGTGGTGGATTTTATCCATTGGATGGAATCACGTGAAGTAGTGCCCACTATTCGCGCGTTGCGCGAGCATGCTGAACGCCAACGTCGGCACGAGATGGAAAAAGCCTTGCGCCTGCTGACCAAAGGCGAAGAGCCGGAAAAGGTACTGGAATCGTTGAGCAATGCGCTTACCAATAAATTTTTGCACGCGCCAACCCATGCCCTAAATCATGTCCAAGCCGAAGAGCGCGAGGCTTTCCTTGATATGGTGCACCGTATTTACCACATGCGCCCTCCCGAATGAAACCTAGCATTGCCACTAAACTCGCCCAATTGGGCGAGCGTCTGGACGAGGTCCGCCGTCTGTTAAGCAGCGAAAATGCCACTCGCGATATGGAAAGCTATCTCAAGCTCAATCGCGAACGCGCGGAGCTGGATCCCGTGGTGGAGCTGTACCATGCTTATCAAGCCTGCGCTGATGATATTGCAAGCGCACTGGAAATGGCGGATGACCCTGAAATGCGCGAATTTGCTACGGATGAGGTGAAGCAAGGGCGCGAACGGCTGGAGCAGATCGAGGTGGATTTGCAGAGGCAGTTGCTGCCTAAGGATCCCAATGACGATCGCAATGTATTTCTGGAAATCCGCGCGGGCACAGGTGGCGACGAGGCGGCATTATTTTCTGGCGACCTGTTTCGTATGTATGCGCGTTTTGCCGAACGTAACCGCTGGCAGGTTGAAGTTATCTCTGAAAGTTGCGGCGAAAAGGGCGGCTTCAAGGAAATCATCGCACGCATAGTCGGGCAGGGTGCATATTCGGTACTGAAATTTGAGTCTGGCGCACATAGAGTGCAGCGCGTGCCCACCACTGAAACGCAAGGCCGGATCCACACGTCTGCCTGCACCGTGGCAGTGCTGCCGGAAGCGGATGAAGTCAGCGACGTGGTGTTGAATCCTGCCGATTTGCGCATCGACACCTTCCGCGCTTCGGGTGCGGGTGGTCAACATATTAATAAAACTGATTCGGCCGTACGCATAACGCATCTGCCTACGGGTACCGTGGTGGAATGCCAGGATGGCCGTTCTCAGCACAAAAATAAGGCTCAAGCGCTGGCCGTTCTAGCCGCACGCATCAAGGACAAAGAAGAGCGTACCGCTCATGCCAAGCAAGCCGCCGAGCGCAAATCGCTGGTAGGCAGCGGCGATCGTTCGGAACGTATACGCACTTACAATTTCCCGCAAGGCCGTGTTACCGACCATCGTATTAACCTCACACTATACAAGATTGATCACATTATGGATGGCGACATCAGTGAGATGTGCAACGCATTGATGGCGGAATATCAGGCAGAACAGCTGGCAGCGCTAGCGAATGAAGGCAGCGGCTAAACTTGCTACGTACCATACAAGAAACTTTGCTTCAGGATGCAGCACGTCTGACTGAGGCGCTGGCGATAACCCCCAGCAGCGCCCGTATCGAAATACAGTGTTTGTTGCAACAAGTGTTAAATGTTCCGCGCGCCTGGTTGCTGGCGCATTCCGAGCACTATCCGAACGAAACCGAGCAAACGCATTACCAAGAATTGTTGCAGCGCCGCCTCCGAGGAGAGCCTGTTGCCTATCTGCTGGGTGAACGCGAATTTTTCGGTTTAATGTTCAAGGTGACGCCCGCAACTCTCATTCCCCGTCCAGAAACTGAATTGCTGGTTGAACTGGTCTTGCCACGTATCCCGCAGCAGGGTTTGTGCCGTGTGCTCGACCTGGGCACAGGCAGCGGTGCAATTGCTCTGGCGCTCGCCCATGCGCGCCCAGATGTTGAGGTGCTGGGCTGCGATGCTTCCACTACGGCATTGGCGGTGGCGCACGCAAACGCACAGCAACTGGCCATCGCCAATGCAGCTTTCATACACAGCGACTGGTTCGAGGCATTCACGACACAAAAATTCAACATTATTGTATCCAATCCGCCCTACATTGCGGCTGGCGACCCTCATCTGACGCGGGGTGATGTGCGCTTTGAGCCAATATCTGCGCTTATGTCCGGGAGCAATGGCCTACAAGACATCCGTCATATTGCGGTTCATGCTCGAGACTATCTTGAACCCCGTGGCTGGTTGCTCCTTGAGCATGGCTACGACCAAGCCGCACAGGTTCGTGAACTGTTGCAGCAGGCGGGGTTCGACGTAGTGTTCTCGGCGTGTGATCTGGCGGGGATAGAGCGGGTCAGCGGCGGACGCATCGCTTGAGGATATGTTCGCAACCGATTAACGTAGTTGCACTGCAATTATTGGTTCAATAGCTAACAGAGAAATCTACACCCAATTCTTTGGCACTAAAAATTTATCATATAACTCCGCCTCATGCGAGCCCTTCTCCGGGTGCCAGTCATAGCGCCACTTCACCAGTGGCGGCATGGAAAGCAAAATAGATTCGATACGCCCATTGCTTTGCAGTCCGAAGATAGTGCCACGGTCTATTACCAGATTGAATTCTACATAACGTCCGCGCCGATAAAGCTGGAAATCACGTTCACGCTCACCGTAGGGCGTGTCCTTACGGCGTTCAAGGATAGGCACATAGGCGGAAATCAAGTGATTCCCAACGCTTTGCTGAATGGCGAAAGAAGTAGCAAAATCCGGTTCGCTCAAGTCGTCGAAGAAAATACCACCTACGCCACGCGGTTCATTGCGATGCTTGAGAAAGAAATATTCATCGCACCACTTTTTGTATTTTGGAAAGAGATGATTGCCAAACGGCGCCAACGCGTTCTGACAAGTCTGATGGAAATGTACGGCATCTTCTTCAAAACCATAATAGGGGGTCAAATCCATTCCACCGCCAAACCAGAATGCGATTTCACCATCATTTTTTTTCGCCATGAACATGCGCACATTCATATGCACGGTGGGTGCATAAGGGTTACGCGGGTGGAATACCAATGACACGCCCATTGCCTCCCAAGTGCATCCTGCCAATTCAGGACGATGTGCCGTAGCGGATGGAGGCATCTTGTCGCCCGTTACATGAGAGAAAGCTACCCCGCCACGTTCCAGGACATTTCCTTCCTCGAGGATGCAGCTTCGCCCGCCGCCACCTGTCGGGCGATCCCAACTGTCACGCCGAAATTTATTGCCGTCCACCTGTTCCAAGCGAGTCACAATCATGTCTTGCAACTCGAACAAGAATTTTTTGACTGCGGCACTATCCATGCTGTCTCCGATTGGTTTCGTATTTATTTGCGGATGAACTATCATTCACCCATGCACGCATTCCTTGAGCCTTCACAGACGCTGCATCGCGCGGTTGTATATAGAAAAGCCCAAGCAACTTTTTGAAGAGGTTGTTATTTCCTGGGTAGGGTAGCGCGAAAGCCAATATCATGGCGCATTTGACAGCCCTCGAAATGAATATTCTCGGCAATCTGATAAGCACGGCGCTGCGCAATTTTCACGCTCTCGCCCAACGTAGTAACACATAACACACGTCCACCGCTGGTAACTACTTTGTCATCCTGCATGATGGTGCCGGCATGAAATACATGTGCATCTTCCTGTGCTTTGGGCAGGCCGGTAATGACATCGCCTTTTCGCGGCGTGTCGGGATAGTTGGCAGCGGCCAGTACCACACCAAGCGCAGCGCGTCTGTCCCATTCCGCCTCCATCTTATCCAAGGTGCCGTTGATTGCATGATTGAGTAGCACCAGCAGATCGCTCTTCAGGCGCAACATGATCGGCTGGGTTTCTGGATCACCCATGCGGCAATTA
This sequence comes from Candidatus Nitrotoga sp., assembly GCA_046593855.1. Lineage (GTDB taxonomy): Bacteria > Pseudomonadota > Gammaproteobacteria > Burkholderiales > Gallionellaceae > Nitrotoga. The sequence continues at coordinate 5,546 of JBKJQT010000333.1, forward strand.
AACTCTAGCACCTTGTAATTGTTTTGGGGGTCTATCATCAGACCAGCATATAGGAAACCGGTGTAAGTGATCCCTTCTTTTTCCATGCCTTGCACCACTGGCAGTATCACCTCGCGCAATATGCGCGAATGCAGTTTCGGTGTTACCACCGGTGCAGGAGAATATGCACCCATGCCGCCGGTGTTGGGGCCATAATCGCCATCCAGTAGCCGTTTATGATCCTGGCTAGTCGCCAATGGCAGCACATTCTTGCCGTCCACCATGACGATGAAACTGGCTTCCTCGCCAACCAGAAATTCTTCAATTATCACGCGCGCGCCCGCATCACCCAATTTGTTGTAGGACAACATCATGGTTATGGCTTCATGAGCTTCCCGCACTGTCATGGCTATAACCACGCCCTTGCCTGCAGCCAAACCATCAGCCTTGATCACAATGGGCGCACCCTGTTTTTCAACATAAGCACACGCGCTCGCTATCTCGCTGAAGGTCTGGTAAAACGCAGTGGGAATATGGTGGCGCACCATAAATTTTTTAGCGAAATCTTTGGAGCTTTCCAATTGCGCCGCCGCTTTGCTAGGGCCAAAAATTTTCAGGCCAGCGGCACGAAAGTCATCCACTATGCCCGCTGCCAAAGGTGCTTCTGGGCCGACTACCGTAAGGTGGATTTGCTCGCGTTGTGCGAATGCGATGAGATCAGGAATAGCTGTGATGGCAATATTCTCCACGCCGTTTTCAAGCGCGCTACCGGCATTGCCTGGGGCGACGTACACCTTCTGCACCTTGGTGGCTTGAGCCAGACGCCATGCCAGTGCGTGTTCTCGACCACCGCTCCCAATAACCAGAATTTTCATAACATAAGCCCAAATTTTTCACGGAGGTCACAAAAACAAAAAACTTGGAACAAGTAAGGTGGGTTATGTCTCTGTGCTTAAAGCTTTTTAATGTCTAAAATGTCGATAACCCGTAAACACCATCACCAGTCCATGTTCGTCCGCTGCCGCTATAACCTCTTCATCGCGCATGCTGCCACCGGGCTGGATTACTGCTTTTGCGCCCGCCTCGGCCAGTACGTCTACGCCATCCCGGAATGGAAAGAAGGCATCGGACGCGACGACTGAATCAACTAGACTGCAAGTCGTATTTTTTGCCTTGATTATGGCGATACGAGTGCTATCTACCCGGCTCATCTGTCCGGCACCTACGCCAAGCGTGCGCCCATCTTTGCAAAACACGATGGCGTTTGATTTCACATACTTGGCCACGCGCCAGGCGAACAGCAGGTCATGCAACTGTTGAGTACTCGGCTGTGCTTTGGTAACCACACGCAATTGCTCGGCTTGGACGTCCAAAGTATCAGGTGATTGCACCAGTAAGCCGCCATTCACTCGCTTAAAATCATATTGGTTGTGCAACTTGGACAGAGGCACGGTGAGGAGACGCACATTTTGTTTTGCTGCAATGATCTGTCGTGTCGCTTCGGTCACTGAAGGCGCAATAATCACTTCAACAAATTGAGTGGCCATAATAGTGGTTGCGGTATCTGCATCCACTATTATGGCCACTCAATTTGTTGAAGTGATTATTGCGCCTTCAG
>JBKJQT010000341.1:0-2696 GCA_046593855.1 Candidatus Nitrotoga sp.
ATCCACATTCACGACTGCAAGCGAGGATGCCGAGACCGTCCGGGTTGCGATCCCTGCATGGATCGTCAGACCCAGCATGAACTCGCATCCTGCTTCGCCGATGCGTTTCCGAAACCGTGTCATCTGCGATGGATCAATTGGCAATTGATGCTGAAAGTACGTCTCACCGCAGAAGTGTTGCCAGTGTGGGTTCTCTACCCAACGCGCCACCACTTCTTCATCCGACAGATTGTAAGTGTGCTTCAGATAGTGCAGTCCAACCATCAACCGAATCGGGATGCCAGGCCGTCCTTCTTCCGAGTAAAGATTGCCGAACTGCTCTTCGGCTGCGTTCCAGTCAATCTGGCTGGCCAATTTGTACAGCGCGTGACGCTGATTCAGCATCTGATCCAGCCTCAGCCGGAACAGGTCATCTTGGGAAATTTGCTCGATTTTACGTGGTTTCATTTTGCAAGGAATCCGTACGCGACAGACCGGATTCTTGCAAATTCAACATCGCTTGAATACACTTCTATGCAAATAAATTCGCCATTCTTGTGGGTTGTTCAGGGACGACCCCTGACAACTGCGCACGAAGGTCGTGTCACTGCGTTTCGAGATGATGAATCCGAACGAGGAGAGTCAGAGCCACAGACAGTCCCTGTGTATCGAGCTCGAAATCATTACGTAAGCGGCATGCGGTTTTGGCCACAACAAGACAGCCAGCATCAAAAATCCATTCTGCTGAATCCATATTGACCGGCACAATGGCATCGCAGTCTATCAGTTCGCTAAGCTCCGCCTCTGACAAGCCCGACAGCTTGGCCAGATCTGCTAGCGACAACTCTTGATATTGATCCATCCAGAGCACTTCGGTGAGTTCAATTTTCATGGCTTGTTTCCTGTTCAAAATGTCCGCGTGGATTGAACGTTGAAATATCCGCCAGATCCTTGAATATCGCCCGTTCTCGCTCGCTTAGCACAGTAGGCACTATGATTTGTATGATCGCGAAAAGATCGCCTTCGCTAGCATGCGGCTTGGGTAATCCCCGCTTGGGGAGCCGCAGTTTTTGACCGGCATGGGTTCCCGGCGGCACTTTGAGGCGAACGGGTCCGGCCAGTGTCGGGACTTCTACGGCTGCGCCAAGTACGGCTTCCCACGGTGTCACGGGCAAATCCAGGTAAAGATCATGGCCACTGACGCGGAATAGCGAATGCGGGTGCAGCGCGATATTGAGATACAAATCTCCATTGTGTCCGCCGTTGAAACCTTTACCGCCCTTGCCCGGCAGACGAAGCCTTTGACCATCCACAACCCCTTTAGGAATTCGTGTTTTGAGTGCTCGCGACACGCGATGCAGGTGGCCATTTTCATCGTACTCAGGAACGTTAATATTTAAATTCACTATCGTGCCTTGATAGACATCCGTTAAAGTAATGTGGGCCGTAACTTCATAATCATGACCCGGCACCGGAATATTGCTGCCTCGCTGACCTGTGTTGTGTCTACCCCCTGTGAGCCCGGCAAAGAGATCGGATAAATCGATATCCTCAAATGAGAACGGCGTGCCACCATACTGTTTCCCCCAATCCGAAGGCGGCTGAAAATCCTGCCCTGATTGATGACTACCCAGCTGATCGTAAGCGGCACGCTTTTCCGAGTCCTTGAGGGTCTCATAAGCTTCGGAAACTTCCTTGAATTTTTCTTCAGCATTAGCTTGTTTGGAAACGTCTGGATGATACTTGCGCGCGAGTTTGCGGTAAGCCTTCTTAATTTCCTCTGTAGTGGTCGTTCGTTCGAGGCCAAGAGTGCTGTAATAGTCTTTATATTTCATAAGTTTTATCTAAAGGGAAGGTGCTTGGGAAAGGGTGACCGTGCTTTGCGCCAAGCCAACCATGTCCCCGCACCTTTTGAACTACAACTACAAATGTCGATGGCACATCAATCAAATAAAGCGGGGGACATCCTGTTTCTTGATTAGACTTTTTAAAGCGTCCGCAAAAATGCGACCAAATCTGTTTTTTCTGAAGCCGATAAATTGGTCTCCAGCACCAGATTGAAAAACTCTACAGTATCTTCCAATGTGAGTAGCCTTCCATCATGTAAATAGGGCGGGGAGTCCTTAATGCCGCGCAACGGAAAGGTTTTAATCGGGCCATCGGCACTGGCCATGCGACCATTTATCATGCGTGGCTTGTAGAAACGTTCTACCTTCAAGTTATGCATGAGATTGTCAGTATAGTAGGGCCCTGAATGGCAACTGGCACAATTAGCTTTGCCGAAAAATAGTGCCTGTCCACGCATTTCTGATTCGGTGGCTTTATTCGGATTCAGCTTGCCGTTAATTCCCAGCTTCGGAGCAGGCGGAAAATCCAGAAGCTCCTGAAATTCCGCCATGAAATGAACCTGACTGCCACGTTCGAGAATGTTAACGCCTTTTTTCGTTGCAATAACCGGATCACCGTCGAAATAAGCCGCGCGCTGCTCGAACTCGGTGAAGTCTTCTACGGATTTAAGGGCCCGCTGCGAGCCGAATAAGCGCTGAATGTTCACGCCACGCAAGGATGGCGTATCAATACGGTGGCGAAATTCCTGAGGACGGACGTCTCCCGCCAAGTGGGTCGGAGCAATGGTATGCCCATTGGCATGACAATCGAGGCATGCAACCCCACGACTCGGACGCACGGAGCGTCGATCTTCCGTCTGGTTAAACTGT
>JBKJQT010000253.1:0-4154 GCA_046593855.1 Candidatus Nitrotoga sp.
CTGGTATTGCCCGGTTTCGAGATGGTGATGAAGTGCTCGCATAGTTTCAACATGCTGGATGCGCGCGGTGCTATTTCGGTGACCGAACGCGCTACTTACATAGGTCGTGTGCGAACGTTGTCCAGGTTGGTGGCACAAGCATATTATGACTCGCGCGAGGCACTTGACTTCCCCATGTGCAAGACCAGGGAGACAAAATAATGAAGCAGACTTTATTGACTGAGCTGCTTACCGAAGAGCTGCCACCCAAGGCGCTAGAACGTCTTTCCACTGTTTTCGCCAACGAAGTGTTTACTATCCTGCGTGAGCAGGAATTAGCAGACGAAGATAGTATTTGCACACCTTTCGCTACCCCGCGTCGGTTGGCCCTGACCATTACCAATATAGAATCGCAGCAGGCTGATCGTGTGATAGAACGCAAAGGCCCCGCAGTAGCTGCCGGAGTGGATGCCGAAGGCAAACCCAGCAAAGCACTGGAAGGTTTCATGCGCGGTGCAGGCGTGACATTTGAACAATTGCAGCGTAGCAATGACAACAAGACGGAATATTTCGTCGCACGGTTAGAGAAAAAAGGCCAGCCTCTTGACGTATATTTGGCCGACATCATAACTCATGCTTTGAAAAAGCTGCCCGTCCCCAAACTGATGCGCTGGGGCGATTCCGACCACCAGTTTGTGCGTCCCGTGCATGGTTTGATTATGCTGCATGGGGATCGCATAGTACCCGGCGAAGTACTGGGACTACAAAGTGGACGGTTAACGAGCGGGCACCGCTTCCTGCACACAGGTGCGATGCAGGTTGTGTCCGCAGATAGCTATGAAGAGACAATGACACACGGCAAGGTTATCGCCTCTTTTGAAAAGCGCCGCACCAAAATTAATGAACACCTCAAAGCCAAGGCGCACGAACTCAATGCGCGTATTAATCCATCCGATGGCCTTCTGGATGAAGTCGCAGCGCTGGTGGAATGGCCGGCAGTTTATGTAGGCGAGTTCGAAAAGGAATACCTTGAAGTGCCGCAGGAATGCCTGATACTCACCATGCAGCAGAACCAGAAATATTTTCCGTTATTAGATAACGACGGCATGCTGCTCAATAAATTTTTGATTGTTTCCAACATGCAGGTGGACAATCCCAAGCATATTATCGATGGCAATCAACGAGTAGTGCGTCCGCGCCTGGCCGATGCGCGCTTCTTCTTCAACCAGGATTGCAAGCAGACGCTGGAATCGCGCGTCGCCAAGCTGGGCAGCGTGGTCTATCACAACAAACTGGGCACACAGTTACAGCGCGTCGAGCGCATAACCACCCTGGCCGGTGCTATCGCACACCAGCTTAATGCTGAAAAATCTGTGACTGAACTAGCGGCACGTTTAGCCAAGGCCGATTTGACCACCGATATGGTCGGCGAGTTTCCAGAGCTGCAAGGCATTATGGGGCGCTACTATGCGCTGCATGACGGTGAGAATCAGGTAGTGGCCGATGCAATCGCAGCACACTACCACCCGCGTTTTGCCGGTGACTCTCTGCCGCAGGGCGCAGCGGCGTGTGCAGTGGCTCTGGCTGACAAACTGGATACACTGGTTGGTATCTACGGCATCGGCCTCGTTCCCACTGGTGACAAGGATCCATTTGGATTGCGCCGCCACGCACTGGGAGTGTTACGCATTCTTATCGAGACCCCGCTGGCGTTGCCGCTCGATACGCTATTGCAATTGAGCAAGGATAGTTTCACCGCTGAGAAATTGAGTGGCAGTGTAGTGGATGATGTACATGGTTTCATGCTCGATCGACTGCGCGGTTATTTGCGCGAGCGCAATTTTTCTCCTGATGAAATTGAAGCGGTTGTGTGTCAAAACCCGACGCGTATCGATCTCGTGATACCACGTCTGGACGCAGTATGTGCCTTCCGCAAACTGCCGGAAGCGGCGGCATTGGCGGCCGCCAACAAGCGCATTCAAAATATTTTGAAGAAAACCGCCAAGATAGAAACCGCAATTCAACCCGAACTGTTGCAAGAAGGTGCGGAGCGCAGCCTGTATGAAGTGGTGCAGCGTCTCGCACCGCAGGTGGAAGCCGGAATGCAGAAACAGGATTACACCGCTATGCTTACATTGCTGGCCTCGGCGCGTACAGTAGTTGATGAATTCTTTGATCAGGTAATGGTGATGGCAGAAGACCCTGCTGTACGGGAAAATCGCCTAGCCTTGCTGAAGAAACTAGGTGACTTGATGAATCAAGTTGCTGATATCTCCAGAGTGGCAACCTAAAAATGGTGCCAACAATGAAGCTCATCATCCTTGACCGCGACGGTGTTATTAATTATGGCTCCACTCAGTTCATCAAACACCCAAATGAATGGAGGCCGCTGCCCGGCAGTCTTGAAGCAATCGCTCGCTTGGTGCAGGCGGACTATCGAGTGGTGGTGGCGACCAATCAATCAGGCATAGGACGCGGCCTGTTCGATATGCTTACACTAAATGCCATTCACAATAAGATGCACAAGACGGTGGCGCAGGCAGCCGGGCGCATTGATGCAATATTTTATTGTCCTCATGCAGCGGAAACCAACTGCTCTTGCCGCAAACCTAAAACCGGCATGCTGGAAACAATCGCCCTGCGCTATAACGTTAACCTGAAAGGTGTGCCTATGGTGGGCGACGCGTTACGCGATCTGGAATCCGCCGCCAAAATGGGCGCGCAGCCGATACTGGTACTTACCGGCAAGGGAACAAAAACCCAGGCCAAGGGCAGCTTGCCGGAAGGCACTCTGACTTATCGTGATCTAGCAGCAGTCGTCTCCACCCTCATTTAATGGCATCGCTAAAAAATCTGAATTTTTTTATTTCCGCCTGCACGGGAATGACGATATTTTAAATATTTCTCTAGATTATGGTATTCATACGCTCGCTGATTTTTCTACTGCTGCAAATCGTCATTACGCCGCTGTTTACACTAATTGCAATACTCACCTTTCCGTTTCATCCCATTACACGCTATCGCATCATCTCGGGCTGGGCGCTTACCATGCTATGGCTGTTGCGTGTGGTATGCGACATCCGCATGGAAGTGCGCGGTGCCGATAACATCCCGAATAAACCGTGTCTTGTGCTGTGCAAGCATCAATCTGCATGGGAAACCATCGCGCTACAAAAAGTATTTCCGCCGCAAGTATGGGTGATCAAACGTGAACTGTTATGGTTTCCTTTTTTCGGTTGGGGTCTTGCGATGACCAGCCCCGTTGCCATTAAACGTAGCGAAGGCCGCGAAGCAATCAAGCAGTTGCTACGCCAGGGTAAAGAACGACTGGCGCTAGGCTTCTGCGTGGTTATTTTTCCTGAAGGAACACGCATTCCTTTTGGTCAGCGCGGCAAATACAAGATCGGCGGTGCACTTCTAGGTGTATCCAGTGGCGCACCAATCGTTCCTGTGGCACACAATGCAGGAAAATTATGGGGACGTGGATCCTTCCTCAAATATCCAGGCGTTATCACCATGAGTATAGGTGCTCCAATTGATCCCGCCGGTCTCAAGGCCGAAGAGATCAATCGGTGTGTGGAAGAATGGATCGAAACCGAGGTCACGCGGTTGCCATGATGCTCAATAAACTGCGACGATTTATTACCCCACTGGCCGTCGAACAACGCACAGTTGATCTGGTTGGCACCCAGATTACCTATACCCTCAAACGTACCAGTCGACGCCGCAGCATAGGTTTGCGCATCGACAATCATGGGCTGACGGTAAACATGCCCCTGCGCGCCTCAGAGCAATGGCTACACGATGTCTTGCAGGACAAAGCGCATTGGGTGGTAAAAAAACTTGAGAATTGGCAAGCGAAGAAGCCCATCTCGCCACAATGTCAGGATGGACAGCCCCTCTTTTTCATCGGCGAGGTGATTACCTTGCGCGTAATCGTCAGCTTATTTGCTACGCCACCGCTGCTGCACAGCGCGCAATTGTTCGTGCATGTCAAAGATGATGCTAACAAAGTATTAATAGAGCGGGTTGTTACACAGTGGTATCAACGTGAGGCGAAAAACCTGTTCAAAGAATGCGTAGCACACTATGCCCCCCTGATGGACGTAGCGCCGCGCATGGTGAAGCTTTCTTCCGCGCGCACGCAATGGGGCAGTTGCACCACACGAGGCGAT
>JBKJQT010000225.1:0-4790 GCA_046593855.1 Candidatus Nitrotoga sp.
AGCAAAAGATTCGAGAACGCGACGGTTACCCCCGAAAAGATCAAGGTTATAACTAACGGTTACGCCAGCGTTATACAAATCGAATATTTTGCTCCCGCCCGGCTGACCAAAAAGTGATGGATTGAACTTTTGTCGCTGTGCACCAAGCTTGGCATTCACTTGGGGATACAGCAAGGAACCACTTTGCGCAGCATAGGTTTGCTGTGCTTGAAACAGAGTTGATTGCGCTGCATCTAATGTTGGACTGGCGCGTAAGGCTTGATCGATGAGCGCATTAAGTTTGGCCGAGCCAAAACTTTGCCACCAATTCACTGGGATATCTTTTCCGACCACGAAATGCTGCGCTTCGCCAAAGCTAACTTGTGCCGTTGAACTTTGTATCGGTAATTTTTGTGTGGTGTAGCTTGTTACAGCGGGCGGCTCAGGTTGCTTAAAATTCGGCCCTACATTAGTACAACCAAACAGCGATATCGTGCCTCCCAAAAGCGACCCTGCGGTTAGCCGTGAAAGAAACCTTATAAAGGCTGGATAGCCCTTTACATATAAATTTTTAATTTTAAATTGCAAACCTGGAACAGTTGTAGTTATTGGAGTTTAATAATAACAGATTTTGGAATTCATTAAGATTGCCCGCTTTTACAGTTATGAACGGTCAAGAGATCTAACTGCTTTATCGCACTCCAGCTTTGAACCGTGATCGAACAAGCTCCTCCCAACGACATAAGTGATGGAAATTTGCTTAACGAGGATCACGGAAAGGTTTCACCGTTCCGCAGTTTTCACTAATCCATCGACCGTCAGTGTAGGCACGTTCATTAACAGGATTGCCCTGTACAACTCCATTGAATTCAGTTCGTCCTGTAAAACTCTCTGGGCTCGTAAAAATCCCCTCGGTTACTCCATTTCCCTTAAAGACAGCGTTTTCACAGATAAGGTTTATTTTGTAGTCGTTTCCAGTTTGGACAGCATTTTTGACACCACATCCGTATTGATTTTGATTCAAAACAGTTGGAATTTTTTGATTCGCCATTTCCTTGGTAATGCAAACCTGAGATGTTGCTGCACCATTATTAATCTTGGGCATATCAAATCCGTACTGTTTAGCCAAGTTTATTAAATTTTGCATTTGATCCGGTGGGATCATTGGCACGAGCGATAATAAACCTGATGTCGTAGTCATTTCCCATAATCCGGGTCGCATATGAGATTCTGCCGAGTTTGCTGTTGATACCGCGAACAACAATGATAGAGAAAGAATAATTTTTTGCATAAAGTTTCCTGAACGTGATTGATGATTAATGGATCAAAGTGAGTCAACTTAGAAATTTGTATTATAGGCTTTTGATCATATCGCCTTGACAGAATCTCGCTTGGCAGAATCTCTCAGTGGGCAAGAAAAAACATAATCATAAGCATTTCACCATCTATTGATACGACCAAGTGGAGTTTGAAGTGGCAAGGTGCAGTCACTGTGCAATTTGGCAGTTTGACTGGCAGATAAGTTCAAATATATCCTAACTAGAGGAATAAGCACGGGTAGAGCATGTATTCCAGTGATCAGTCGGCAGTTTGGCTTGAGCATGACGCGCAACCTCGTGTTTTATAAGTCCTGACAGTTGACTACTCGCTATATCTGAGAGCTTTATTGTTGACGCTACCCGCAAAAAAATTTACATTGATCCCGCCAAATACGAAACACTAACCATACCGAGGGAGCGCCATGCCCACCAACATTAAATCAGTTTTGCAAGAAACCCGCGTTTTTCAGCCTGCCAATGTATTCGTCGAACAGGCTAATATTTCTGGCATGGCAGCCTATCAGGCCCTGTGCACGGAGGCGGCGCAAAACTATGAAGGGTATTGGGCGCGGCTGGCACGCGAGCATATCGTATGGCAGAAACCTTTTGATACGGTATTGGATGAGAGTCGCGCGCCATTTTACGAGTGGTTTGCGGATGGCGAATTGAATGTTTCTTATAATTGTCTGGATAGGCATCTAGCGACGCAATCTGAAAAAACTGCGCTTATTTTTGAGGCGGACGACGGCCAGGTGACCAAGATTTCCTACCGCGAGTTACATGCCCGCGTGTGCCAGTTCGCCAATGCGCTAAAGTTACGCAATATTCAGAAGGGCGATCGTGTTGTTATCTATATGCCCATGAGCATTGAGGTAGTGGTGGCAATGCAGGCATGCGCGCGCATTGGTGCAATCCATTCGGTCGTTTTTGGAGGCTATTCTGCCAAGAGCCTGAACGAGCGCATCGAAAATGCGCAGGCGTGTGCCGTCATTACCGCTGATGCACAACTCCGCGGCGGCAAGATGATGCCGCTAAAACCAGCCGTGGATGAAGCGCTCAGTATGGGTGGTTGCGATTCAGTGCATAGCGTAATTATTTATAAACGCGCGGGCAATGATGTGCAGTGGAATGCAAAACATGATCTGTGGTGGCACGATCTGATCGCCGGCCTTCCGTTCACATGCGAACCGGAATGGGTGAGCGCGGAACATCCATTATTTATTTTATATACCTCAGGTTCTACCGGAAAACCCAAAGGGGTGCAGCATTCCAGCGGCGGTTATCTGCTGGGCACAATGGTTTCCATGCAATGGGTATTTGACTATAAGTCTACTGATGTTTTTTGGTGTACCGCTGACGTGGGCTGGGTGACTGGCCACAGCTATGTCGCATATGGCCCGCTGGCGATGGGTGCGACACAAGTGATATTTGAGGGTGTGCCCACTTGGCCCGATGCCGGACGTTTCTGGAAGATGATTCAGGACCATCAGGTCACCACTTTTTATACTGCGCCCACCGCCATCCGCTCGCTGATTAAATTAGGAGGCGAATTGCCGAAGCAATACAACCTTTCCAGTCTGCGTTTGCTCGGTAGCGTAGGCGAGCCGATTAATCCAGATGCATGGATGTGGTATTACACGGTAGTCGGCCAGTCGCGCTGTCCCATTGTTGATACCTGGTGGCAGACCGAAACCGGCTGCCACATGATTGCACCACTGCCGGGCGCAATGGCCACCAAACCTGGTTCCTGCACTCTGCCGCTGCCCGGCATAATGGCCGCCATCGTCAACGAAGCAGGTGACGAAGTGCATGACCAACATGGAGGGTTTCTCGTCATCAAGCGTTCATTCCCGTCTCAAATCCGTACCATATGGGGCGATGATGAACGCTATCGCAAAGGCTACTTTCCAGAAGAAATGAAAGGCGCTTACTTGGCGGGTGATTCAGCACACCGCGACGAGGACGGCTATTTCTGGATCCTTGGGCGTATTGATGATGTATTGAAAGTATCCGGCCACCGCCTGGGAACTATGGAAATAGAATCTGCGCTGGCGTCCAATCCGTTGGTGGCGGAAGCCGCTGTAGTCGGAAAGCCGCACGATATTAAAGGAGAGGCCATAGTAGTTTTTGTGGTTTTAAAAGGCTCGCGGCCGGAGGATGTCGCTACCGCAAAACAAATTTCGGAAATTCTGCGTGATTGGGTCAGTAAAGAACTCGGCCCAATCGCCAAACCGGACGAAATTCGCTTCGGTGACAATCTGCCTAAGACGCGCTCCGGCAAGATCATGCGTCGCCTGCTGCGCGCCCTTGCCAAGGGCGAAGAAATAACACAGGACATTTCAACGCTGGACAACCCAGCGATTCTTGAACAACTAAAGCACGTTATTCAATAAACCAGGAATTGCACCCGCCGTAGCTTTCTATGGTTTGTACCGAAAGCGCATGTTGGTTATACCGTCAATTTTCCGATCAAGACTATTCCAACGCTTTGAAAAAACCCTCATTATGGATATGCAAGAACGCAAATTTAAAATTAAAGAAACCTTTAATAGTGCGGCAGAAGGCTATGACAAGCCCGCACTGCGCTTTTTTTTCAGCGGCGGCAGAACATCTGGCGAACAGCATGAAGTTTACTGGAAATGAACAGGTTTTGGATGTGGCCACTGGCACAGGTTTGGTTGCGCTGGCTTGTGCAAAGCAGCTGGGCGCAGGGCATGTGACGGCCATTGATATATCCAAAGGAATGTTGGCGAAAGCCAAGGTCAAAGCTCAGGAACAGCAGTTAACGAATCTCGATTTTTTATGCCTGGATATGGATGTCTCGAACTTTGCCGCCGACTCATTTGATGCCGCTTGTTGCGGTTTTGGCATCTTCTTCCTGCTTGATATGGAGGCTGGATTTAAAACCATCGTTAAACATCTTAAACCCGGTGGCGCAATTGGAATCTCAAGTTTTACGGGCGCGGTTATGGAACCTCTATCGCAAAAATTTATCGAGCGCATTCTGACCTATGGGGTAGCGATGCCGTCTTTGTCCTGGAAACGACTGGATAGCGTAGAGAAAATCCATACTTTGTATCAAGCAGCGGAGCTAGAACGATTGCATACGCGTACCTATCAGGTTGGATACCATCTTGCCGGGTTTGAAGAGTGGTGGGACATTTTACGGTATAGCGGCTTTCGCGGCTTATTGAGTCAGCTTTCTTCATCTGATTTAGCGCGCTTCCGGCAATCGCATCAGGAAGAAATAGAATTATTTGTCGAAGAGCAAGGCAGTTGGATGAATGTTGAAATTCTAATCTGCGTGGGCTATAAGCCCGTATAGAAAAATACACTGTTGTTACCTGGTAATGCTTACTCAGTCGCCATAGCCACAACAACTTTAGTCTATATGTCTCCCCTCCCGCAAGATTCGTTCATGGACTCAATACGCGACCCCGTTGTGCGCGACCTCGCGTGGATTATCGGCTCGCCGGGATTGCTGGATGAAAC
>JBKJQT010000323.1:0-3416 GCA_046593855.1 Candidatus Nitrotoga sp.
GGCAATTGCTGATCTCGATAGCGGCCGGTATTCGCGCCGCCGATCTGGCGCATTGGCTGGGTTCGCAAAACATTGTGCGCGCCATGCCAAACACGCCTGCTTTAATTCAGAGCGGAATTGCAGGCTTGTATGCGCTACCGGCGGTAAGCCAGGTGCAGTGCGACACAGCGCAAACCATACTCGCCGCAGTAGGTAGCACGATATGGCTGAAAGATGAAGTAATGATGGATGCTATTACTGCAGTGTCTGGTAGCGGCCCCGCCTATGTGTTTTATTTTATCGAGGCGCTCCAAAAGGCGGCCAGCGAACTTGGTTTCGATGTGGAAACGGCACGCCATTTGGCAATCAATACTTTCAGCGGTGCAGTTAAACTTGCCGATGCCAGTAGCGATGATGTGAGCGTGCTGCGTGCGCGCGTTACTTCCAAAAATGGCACGACCGAGCGCGCCCTGCTCAGCATGGACGCCAATTCGGTTAATCAACATATTGTTACAGCAGTGCAAGCTGCAGCCAAGCGCGCCAAGGAAATGGGAGACGAACTGGGGAGTGCGTCATGCTGAGTGAAGCACTACAATTTTTGTTTGACACGTTGTTGCAGCCGTTCGCTGTCATATTGCTACTGCGCTTCCACTTGCAATGGTTACGCGCACCGATGCGTAACCCACTGGGTGCATTCGTTATGACGCTTACCAATTTTTTGGTACTGCGAGCGCGCCGGTTTATTCCTTCTGCCCGTGGTTTCGATTTCGCCACCTTGCTGCTGGCTTTCGTGGTGGAAGCGATTTATCTCGCCGCCACGCTCTGGTTACAAGGTTTGCCTATTGACTTCCCCGTGCTCGGACTACTTATGTGGACAGCGGTCAAGCTGCTCAAGCTCAGCCTGTACTTGCTCATGGCGGCGCTGTTTATTCAGGCCCTATTATCGTGGTTCAATCCCCATTCACCGATGGCAGGTTTAATGGCCGCGGTGACTCAACCTTTTCTTCTGCCCCTGCAAAGGCGTATCCCGCCCTTCGGCAATATAGATCTCACCTTGCTAGTATTACTTATCGTGTGCCAACTCATCCTCATTGTGCCGCTACGTTGGTTGGAAAACTTGGTCTTGAGCCTGTTTTGAGCGTGTGGTGCCAACACAAAGGAGATGTCATTACATTGGTGTTATATGTTCAACCGGGTGCCAAACGCACTGAGGTGATTGGTTTGCATGGTGATGCACTGAAGATCCGCCTAGCTGCTCCACCCATTGAGGGACGTGCCAATGGAGCGCTGTTGCGCTTCATTGCTGATAGCTTTAATGTTCAACTACGCAATGTCGAGCTAAAACAAGGGACACTATCACGCCATAAATTAGTGCTGGTAAATAGCAGCAAATTGAAACCGGAGAGTCTGCTTACTTCTGAAAATTTGTTTAAAACGAAATAAAAAAAGTAGCGCACCCGCTTTTAAATATAAGCTTTGCTTTTTAATAAGCCCGTGTCGTATGCTTTATACACTGAGTGACGCTGGGCAAGTTTTTCTTCGGATCAAATAAAAAGCACTTGTACATACGGCCATATTTTTTTATGTGCTTTGGAATGTCGTCATGTCAAATCGCAATTACAAAGCCATAGACTGTAGTTTTTTTAGAATTCAAAAGAAGCGGTGTGTTCCGTCAAGGTCGAATAAACCCCGAAATCTTTATAAACCGTTAGAGCTGCTTTCAAGTCAGTAATAATCTCCGGTTTTTTTTCCTGTAACTCTTCTGACAGATTCATTATAACCAGCCTCCAGTTTGCCCAACCTCTGGAACCCAGTACTTTTCCATTACTAATCCGAAGCCGAACAAATATCAATGTTCCTTTCCAGTAAAAGGTGAAATCGTGTTGATTCCGGAATTCGTCTTCTCCTGACACGATCCATCGAAGATAGATGTCATTTTCACGATCAATAGTCCAATCAGGCCGTACATTCGCTTTGCCATAACACTGGTTAATTTCCTCTAATCCGTATTTCTTAATGTCCTCCTCTGGGACATATTCATTCACAAATGTCATGACTTTGTTCTCCTGTTCGTGTTGTGGTGTAGGTTGAATTATTTTTGATGCCTATTATTATATTGTAAATAATTTATTTTTTAATCATAGTGTTGTGCATTGTAAATATTGCAATTCGTCACCAGACAATCATGTACCTAATAATATCATTCAACCTTATATATATGCGTTCCTACATGATCAATTACAATTTGTAATCTTTAATTTTTCGAAAAAATTTAAAGATATGCTATTAACCCACCATCCACGGACACATTCAACGCTGAAGTGTAGCTTTCGTAAGTAAAGTTAAGTGGCAAATTGAAAATCTAGGACGCACACGTCCAATTCAAATCAACTTGCAGCGGTAAACGAAAAAACCTGGGATCTAGCAGGAAAGTGCGAAACACTTCGATGGTCTCTTGTCTTGATAAATCAAAATCCCCTAAAGGGCCATTTGTTCAAGTTCCTTGTGGAGATATTTACCTACCCAGCGCGCTACTTGACCAATCCAATATAATCACATCAAGACACCGTGGAGATCACTGACCGTACTCAACTAAAAAGGGACTATAGCGGTCAAATAATTTTGGACCAACTATCGTTTTTTGCTATTTTGTTTAGCAGCGCTAAGCGGTGGGCTAAATTCGAACACTGGACGCAAGGTCTAGAGAAGCAAGAAGAGGATTTCTTGCAGTCTTAATAGTTTATTGAGACATCGTACTTCGTACTATCAGTTTTATTGAGCCCTCCCTATTGTGTTATGGGAGAGCTCAACCTGAGGCGCACACTTTCGGCATCAACTTTTGTTCAGCTTATGCACCGTTTACTTTTCTATGACCCGGATCATTCATCTATTTAATTGCAGGTGTTGGCAGATTAGGAGAAGCGACCCCCTCATCGAAATCCATTTGAATAGGATGAAAAATATAAAAAATAAATAAGCAGATTCCTTATTTTTTGGCTAATGGAATTTTTAAACAAGGATTTTCATCTGAAACGAATGCCATTGATTTATTTAAAATTTCAAATCGATCTATGGAATTGTTATTTAATCTATAAGGGTTTTTATGCCTACAGGATATTTTGGTTAATCATCTTCTTTCGGTGAATACCGAAAAAACTCGACCGTATGAATTTCTGTGAGTGTAAAGCGTTATGCCGCGAGCGCGGCATTCAAAATTTCATGCTTAATATGTTAAAAACTCCACTTTTTTGTTTCACTCCTGTTTAGACATTCAAATCCAATCAGACAGCAATTTTGGCATAAAGCTATTCAAAAAATATTGAAAATACTGTGGGCGCTTCTTTGAAATTATGAAGAACACATCTATAAATGATTGTTCCCGCCCCAACTCCTGATTACGCTCGTCGCCAAGTGGTGCCAGAGGCATAGTCTTCCAG
>JBKJQT010000026.1:0-3387 GCA_046593855.1 Candidatus Nitrotoga sp.
GATAAATTGCGCACAAAATGTGCCCAATGTCTTGCCCCTGGAATAATTTCGTGCAAATTACTCATCATCTGGCAGCCATTACACACACCCAGAGCAAACGTATCATCGCGCTTGAAAAAGGCTTCGAACTCATCACGTGCACGCGGATTGAACAAGATAGATTTTGCCCAGCCTTCGCCCGCCCCTAGTACATCGCCATAAGAAAAACCACCGCAGGCCGCCAAACCTTTAAAATCTGCCAATTTCACGCGGCCAGTGATGATGTCGCTCATGTGTATATCCACTGCCGCGAAGCCGGCGCGATCAAATGCCGCCGCCATTTCAACATGTCCGTTCACACCCTGCTCACGCAAGATAGCGATTGTAGGACGTAATTTCAGCAACGCAGGCGCGACGACATTTTCGTTCAGATCGTAAGTAAGTTTAACCTGCAAGCCAGGATCGGCGGCATCCAGAATACGGTCATATTCCTGTTGGGCACAAGCCGGGTTGTCACGTAATTTCTGCATCTGATAAGTCGTTTCCGACCAGATGCGCTTCAGATTAATGCCCGTCTCGCTGAACAACGTTTTTTCTTGCCGCACGATATCTATCTTGCCGCTCATATTCAATGTGGCAACCGAACATACCGCTGCAAGCCCAGCGCTATGGCACACGCCCAGTACATACTGTAAATCGCGGCAACTTACCTGCACTACTGCACCCAGTTCTTCATTGAACAATATACTTAAGTCATCGCCCTGCAATTCATCAAGATTTATGGTCAGGCCAACATGGGTAGCAAACGCCATTTCGCACAGCGTGGTAAACAATCCACCGTCCGAACGGTCATGATAAGCCAGCAACTTGCCCTCACCATTTAGGCGCTGGACAACGTCGAAAAATATTTTCAGCTTGCTCGCATCGTCCAGGTCGGGTCCAACATTACCCACCTGTTTATAGACCTGTGCCAGCGCAGAACCACCCATGCGGTTCTTGCCCTCGCCCAGATCAATCAGTAGCAATGTAGTATCCAGATTGGCTGCCAATTGCGGTGTCAATGTCAATCGTGCATCCATACAGGGCGCGAAGGATGTCACGATGAGCGACAACGGGGCAGTTACCGCCTTCTTCTCGGTGCCTTCCTGCCACGCTGTACGCATGGACATGGAATCCTTGCCTACCGGAATGCTAATGCCAAGTTGTGGGCACAGTTCCATGCCCACCGCACGCACGGTGTCAAACAGCGCGGCATCTTCACCATGATGGCCAGCGGCCGCCATCCAGTTGGCCGATAACTTGATGTCGCCGATTTTTTCGATGCGCGCCGCTGCAATGTTGGTAATCGCCTCTCCCACAGCCATACGTCCGGAAGCCGGAGCATTCAACACCGCCAGCGGAGTGCGCTCACCCAGCGCGAATGCCTCACCCAATGCCGTATTGAAACCCATCAAGGTCACCGCCACATCCGCGACTGGAACTTGCCACGGCCCCACCATCTGGTCGCGTGCAGTCAAGCCACCCACAGTTCGGTCGCCGATGCTAATAAGGAAAGTTTTGTCGGCCACGGAGGGTAAGCGCAGCGTGCGCTCGATTGCATCTTTAAGATTTATTTTGCTGACATCAAATGCAGGAAGCTGCACAAGCTCACGCTTCACATTGCGCGTCATTTTAGGGGGCTTGCCCAACAATACCGACAACGGCATATCCACCGCATTATTTTTAAATAATTCGTCATGCACGATCAATTGGTCGTCGGCAATTGCGTGCCCCAATACTGCGAATGAACAGCGTTCACGCTCGCACAAAGCTTTAAATTCATCCAAACGTGCCGGATTAATCGCCAGTACATAGCGTTCCTGCGCTTCGTTGCTCCAGATCTGCATCGGCGACATACCTCGCTCTTCAGAAGGAACAGCACGCAATTCAAAGCGAGCGCCACGTCCACCGCCATGCACTAATTCCGGCAACGCATTGGAGATGCCGCCCGCACCAACATCGTGTATGGACAAAATGAGATTGTTGTCACCCATCTGCCAGCAACGGTCAATTACTTCCTGCGCACGACGTTGCATCTCGGGATTACCGCGCTGCACCGAAGCAAAATCCAGATTTTCCGCATTGGCACCTGTATCCATGCTGGATGCTGCACCGCCGCCCAGGCCGATCAACATCCCTGCCCCGCCCAGTTGGATCAGCAGTGCGCCTACAGGTAAGGCATGCTTGTGTGTGTGTTGCGCCGCGATACTGCCCACCCCGCCTGCCAGCATGATTGGCTTGTGGTAACCACGCATCTCACCATTCACGGACTCTTCAAAGGTGCGAAAATAACCGGCCAGGTTGGGACGGCCAAACTCATTATTGAACGCTGCACCGCCGAGTGGTCCTTCCAGCATGATCTGCAAAGCGGAAGCGATACGTGACGGCTTACCATAAACCGGATGGGTTCCCTCTCCACCCGGACTAGAGCTAGCGAGAGTACTGCCGTAAATTTCCCACGGCTGCTCGAAGCCAGGAATGTTCAAATTAGACACAGAGAACCCGGTTAGCCCCGCCTTAGGTTTAGACCCGGACCCTGTCGCACCTTCATCGCGTATCTCGCCACCCGCTCCCGTAGCCGCACCGGCGAAGGGTGAGATGGCCGTGGGATGGTTATGTGTTTCCACTTTCATCAACGTGTGCGTCAGCTCATCGCTATAGGCATAGCCGCCATCGGTGCGCGGATAGAAACGCTCAATGCGCGCTCCTTCGATCACAGAGGAATTATCGGAATACGCAACCACCGTACCTTCTGGATGCAGCTTATGGGTATTGCGGATCATGCCGAACAGCGAGATCGCCTGCTGCTCATCGTCTATCACCCAATCCGCATTAAAAATTTTGTGACGGCAATGTTCGGAGTTCGCCTGTGCAAACATCATTAACTCTACATCGGTAGGATTGCGCCCTGTTCGATGGAAACTCTCCACCAAATAATCAATTTCATCGCTGGACAACGCCAATCCCATCTCGATATTAGCCGCTGCTAGCGCCGCATTGCCGCCGTGCATTATGTCCACAATAGAGAGCAGCAAGGGCTCACCGTGACGAAAAATCTTTTCTGCTACATCATTAAAGCCTGTTTTAAGACTATCCACAGGATCAAACATGGATTCTGTCATGCGGTCATGCAGTAGCGGCAGCAACACTTTCAGTTCTGCTTGCGTCAGCGCTTTACCACTCTTAGTCTTGGCAGAGTACACAACGCCGCGCTCAATGCGCTCAACTTTATGCAGACTGCAATGCTGCGCAATTTCCGTGGCCTTGGAAGACCACGGCGAAATGGTGCCCAAGCGCGGCACAACCAGCAGGTGTTGTAACCTGGCTTTAACCCTATGCCCTCCCTCCCCCACTTTCGAATCATCCAAA
>JBKJQT010000086.1:0-3450 GCA_046593855.1 Candidatus Nitrotoga sp.
TCAGATTCCGCAACGCGCACTCAAACATCTCTCGCCGGTTCAAGCTCTGAAAGATTGGCACAAGAAAAAACCTGAATTATTCAAGAAGCGCGTTTATAACCAGCCGGGACTTGACAATTAGCTGATTGCATCATTTGATTTTTCCTCAATTGATATTCGGAGGTAATATGTCCCTCATTAAATCCAGCGTGGCCCTGATTGGGCTTGTGGTATGGTTTTTCAACGCCCTGCCTGTGGCAACGGCAGCCTCGTTTGACAAGTATCTGGTTGCACCCCTTGGAACAGTTTCTGCACCTGGTACTTTTACCCCTTTCTTGGTGAAAGCATCTGATTCCAATACTCCGATGTATTTTATTTTTGGTTACACGCCAGATTTTGCACCGCCTGAAGTGGAATTATCACCTGACGCGATACTGTCATACGACACACTTTTTCTAGGGAAATGGGTAGGACGTTTTAGATTACCCTTGAACAGCAGTAAAGTAATTTGGGGGCCATTTATTGTGCCAAACGATACAGTTCGTGATCCCAGTGTAGAAGTCTACTTAACCGAGGAGAAAGGTATAGATGGGCATGGTGATGTGATCTTAGAGACGAACACTGTTCCCTACTGCAATGGGTTTTCACTCTGTTTCCCAACTCAAAAAGCTTTCACCGCCTCACGAGGCCAGCCGCAAAGGATGACTACTTTAAATGGCAATCAGATTGAGGTGGTGCCGGTTAAGATTCGGCTGGATGGCACGCCATGGGCAACCTATTATTTTGTTTATGGCGTAGGCCTGGTGGCCTCCGAAGTGTTCAGCACACAACTTTACGCACCGTCGTTTTCCCCGGTAACCCTCCCTCCGCCCAAGACCGATGGAACGGTGGTCGAGTACGTCAATACGCTGGATTTTCCGAACGCACCGGGCGGGCATTATTTCTACGCGTCTGATCCCGCCGAGCAGGCCACGGTTGACGCCGGTGGTGCCGGAAAGTTTGTGCGCACCGGGCGTAGCTTCGCTTCTGGCGGTTTTGTGCCGGTGTGCCGCTTTTACGGCAGCATGTCGCCAGGGCCGAATTCACACTTCTTTACGGCATCAGAAAGCGAGTGCGCAGGGCTTAAGTCATTACAGATAACGCCAACACCCAGCGCCGCGCAGCAGTGGAACTTTGAGGGCAATGGCTTTTACAGCGTCATGCCTGTTGCAGACGCACAAGGGTCGATGCAGTGCATGGCCGGAACCAAACCGGTCTATCGCGCTTACAACAACGCTTATCCAAAAAGCGGCGGCAAAAACCCGTGGGATTCCAACCACCGCTATTCCACGCTGAGCACCGACATCGATGAAATGATTTCCAAGGGCTGGACTTCTGAAGGCATCGTTCTTTGTGCGCCAGTGTAGCCCGGTAGATTGGATTGAAGCCAGATTGTCCATTAGCAAAAAACTCTGTCTTTCCCGCACAGGCGGGAATCCAGTTTATTGAAAATTACCCCGCGAAGCAGGACAGCATGGCTGCATTGTCCGCTGCGCGGAATGTTTTATTGCTGGATTCCCGCCTGCGCGGGAATGACGAGGCTAATGGATTATTTTGGTTTAAAAACAAGAAATTCAACCCTGTCGGAACAGTATTGGGTCTAATGGACAATCTGGGTTTAAGGTTTAAGGGAGTGGGACGTGTGGAGCTAAGTTGAAACTATATTACGACGTGCTACATTTGTGACACTTTCAGTTTATTGAGCCCATAGTCTTGATTAAGGCTTCTGTTGATATCTGGTTACGGCATGAAGTAAATGATGTTGCAGAGGAGCATGTGCAGCGGGTGGTAGAAAGACTCAACCACCAACCCCATGCAAAGTTCTGGGTTTTAGATCACTGCATTAAGTATTATTTAAGGTGGAGGTGCGCTACACAAAGCCAGCATTAGCTGTTCCACTTCGAACTTGAATCCGCCTGCATATAACAGTTCGCTCAAATTAAAAATATCCCACATATCGACTGCCAGGATGACCAGCTCCGCTTACCATTAGATATACTTAACAATTACTATTTATGCCGTTCGGCAAGCGTCTTTAATTCTCGCTTATTAGCGTACATAGCTGTGTCGGCTTCAGATAGGATGCACTTTATGGATGAATGCCGCTCAACGTCGTATTCTATTTGTCCTACGCTATAGCGAATATTGTAGTCACGATGCGCTTCACTGTTATTCACGTCTAGCATCTTATTAAAACGCTGTATGCTTTCAGATGTTGTCGCATAATTTGAGTCAATCAGTAGCGCAACGAACTCGTCACCGCCGAGGCGGCCAATTACATCGCAATCGCGAAAAGCTTTCTTTAGGAGGCCGGCGAAGGTTACGAGTGCACTGTCCCCTTCCATGTGTCCATAGGTGTCGTTTATTTTTTTGAAGTCATTTAAATCAAAAAAACAGCAAAGTTGCAGGTTTTTTCATACGGTGACAAGTTTTCAACGTATGCTCTGCAAGTGCTTCAAAGCCTCGTCGATTTGACAGCATGGTTAACTCATCAATGGTTGCCATCTGAATCGCTGCGATTTCTTGCTCAACCATACGGGCAAGATCTTGTAGGAGGTTGCGCTCCTCCTCATTCAATATGCGTGGCTTGATATCAATTAGACAAAGGGTGCCAAGCTTGCTGCCGTTCTGAACTGCCAGAGGGCATCCTGCGTAAAAGCGAATGCCTGGGTCGCCAGTTACAAGTGGATTGTTGTAAAAACGTTCGTCGGTCAAGGTGTCGGGCACCATAAAGATGTCATCGCCCAGAATTGCATGCCCGCAAAAGGAAATGTCTCGAGGTGTTTCACTGGCAGAAAGGCCCACGCACGACTTAAACCACTGACGGTTTGTGTCCACCAAGCTGACTAGGGCAATGGGCACATTGAAGAGATGTTTGGCCAAGCGGGTCAAGCGATCAAAGCGTTCTTCCGGTGAAGTATCCAGAATGTTGAATGACCGCAAGGTGTCGATTCGGGTGCTTTCATTGGCTGGTATGGCTGGGGCTATCATAATGTTGTCCTTTGTAGAATTAGCAGAGTTTAATTCTCCATCATTCTAATACGGCAAATTTAACTTGGCATTTGGGCTTTGCGAGCAAGAGTTTTTCTTCCCGGCTACTTGAATGTTAATTGGCATCGAATTTTTCCAAAAAGTGCCACCGTAATTCTTAGAGGTAAGCTCCCGGTTCTGCCGAGGGGCTCACAAAGGCTTGGCCTATACCTCGGTGAGAATGAATCGGTAATCTCGACTAGAGGGCGCCTCCAAAAATCGAATTTTGCGAGCAGCCGTTTTGTGGCTTGCCTGCTTACCCCGCTTCGCTACAATACGGCGTTACTCGATAAAAATTATCGCTTACATATTAATCCCAGATTGTCCATTAGACCCAATACTGTTCGGACAGGGTTGAATTTCCTGTTTTTAAACCAAAATAATCCATTAGCCTCTTAATTC
>JBKJQT010000240.1:0-4049 GCA_046593855.1 Candidatus Nitrotoga sp.
CAGTTTTTCGAGTTCTGCCGACATTACTTGGAAATCTTCGGTTTTCATCGTAACACCTATCTCATTGTTTGATAGGGCGATAGTATAGACCTCTATTTAACTGTGACATAGCCTAAATTTTACATAGCACATAGTTCGCTGAATATGAAAAAAATATAACATATTGAATTAACGTGTATTATAAATTATAGCATGTACATGCTTAATATAGATTACGAACAATAAAAATTTGGGGGAAATGAAAGCTTAACAAATACTAGCGGCAGTCAGCTTAATCAGCGTTGTGATAGGGAGTTACTCAGTTTTGGCGGGGACGATTGATGTCGCCTATGTAGGTTCAGCCAACTTCGGTACCGGGGCCGTTGGCTATTATAACGGTTCAGTCGCTCCCAACCCTTTCGGTACGAATTTTATCGGCGTTGGAATTGGCGGTGACAGTTTTACATCGGCAAATCATACTTATGACTTTTCTGCAACCGGCCAATTCAATACATGGTGTGTTGACATTTACCATTGGTTGAGCGGTGGCAACGTTACCTATATAGTTGGCACAGGAGCTGAACTTTCCACTTCATTGAGTACTTTGCGTCCGGGGACTCCTGATGGAACGTTGAGAGTAAGTCAACTAGGACAATTGGCCAATCAAGTGTATAGCACTGTTGACACTAAAGATGAGTCAGCAGCTTTTCAATTGGCCGTATGGGCGATTACTTATGGAACAACCGAAGGAGGGCGCTATCACATCAACACGACAGATACAGGCTTCATGGTGGACAGCGGTACAGCGAGTTCGACCTATGGCGTCCTGGCCGACACGTGGTTGCAGAACTTGAGCACAGCAGGCAATACCGGGAACTACTGCCTTACGTATTTAAATGACGGCACGTCTAACAATACGCAAGACATGGTTGTTTTTACAGCTTCTCCTACCAACTTTATCACTGTTCCTGAACCTACCAGCCTAGCCCTTCTCGGCCTCGGTCTAGCTGGGCTTGGATTCAGTAGGCGCAAGCTCGTAAGTTAATCAGTGACCCGAACGGGTAATGTGGCCGAAGAGAGCAGTCCGTCAACGTTACTCACCAATCCTTACGAGTACGCGGGAATCTGCGCAAAAAGACATAAATAGACAAATAGAGAAGAAAAAACCTAAACAGATTATGGTTAGGGTTGAGTATTGGTGGTAGGGTGGCAACCTGCGTCCTACCGCATCAACTTACTTCTACCGGGTTTGAAATAGCTGCTGCAAACAATTGCAAAAAGTGCCCGAGCTATTAAGTCTTAATCCCGCTTGCTTGATAAACTCACCAAAATACAGTTCATCCAACTAAATGCGACAGAACCCGCGTTTTCATGATATTGCCGAAAATACATCTGTTGCGCTGCTGCTGGGCAAGAAAACAAAAAAAGGTTAAGGGCGAAATGGACAATTTGGGCATTTTGATTCTTCAACTTTTTTGTTAAAACAACATTCCAGCGACTGCGCCAGACAGCTTGCAGATCGACGACAAGCAATAAACGGTATACCCTCGACTAGCGCCAAGTTACGAAAATGGCGCATCACGTTATGCCCCAGGAAATCCGTGAATAATATCAAAAGCTCTGTATTTCTGGGCAGTCCATGCGGTTTGCGCTGATCTGCCACATGGCGTCCGGTAATATGACGGGTAATATCTATACCCCAGTCAGAAAGTAGTTCAGGAATATTTCCCAATCGATCCGCACCAATTACTATTGCGTTCATATATTCACCTTTAAAATTAATTGAGGTTGTATTGATGGACTGCATTTACTGCTTCCCACCACGAAGGTTGGATGCCCCGCCCAGTACCAAGCTAAAACTGTTATTTCTAATGTAAAAATTATTTGTAATATCAAGTCTTTTATTTAAAGTCTCTCGTAATTTTTTTATTACGAGTTGCTCAATATTTGACATATACAAATAGTAACTATTATCATTTAAATTGTCAATGCAATTGATAATAATTATCAATTGATTCTATTGAAACAAGAGTCCATTACAACGAATTGACGGAATACTGATTTATAGATCACCATAAATAGTTTGAACTTTGGTAATTACATACCTTTTTTATTGGAAAAATAGACGCAAGAGCCCTCCAGTACCGAGAAACGTTCTGAGCAAATGAAAATAGATTTTGCGTTGCGGAATCGTGCTGCGGTAAGTCAGTTAATCAAGCGGGAGTGCCACATTTCCATGCCGATCCGCACGGATGGCATTATCTTAAACGTTGGGGATTTACACCGCAAAAGCCAATCAAGAAAGCTTACGAACATTGACCTAAGGCGGTAAAGCAATGGCTTGATGAGCAGTATCCGGAGCTTGCCAAGCGCGCCCGTACCGAGGGCGAAGAAATTAACTGGGGTGATGAGACGGCACTGGTTAATACCGATGTGCCCGAGAGTGGCTTTGTGCTTAAGGGAAAAACACCGATGGCGTACGCACTTGGTACACGGCAGCGGCTGTCGATGATCCTGGTGAAGGTAAAGACTCATGATGACGTGATGGAGTACACCGGCGCATTCGCCCAGCTTTATCGCGAAGAAGCACATTACCTGGACCGCACAGTACATTACGTCGAACGGGTTGGTCTGGACCATGTTAAGAAACACGTCGTAGAGAATGCAGTTAATCGTAAAGCGCTATATGCAAGATTGCTCTATGCGCTACAGGGTGCAACAAACCCATGGTCTAAAGAAAACATCAATGTGCGTGAATTCGAAACACTGGCAATTTAAAAAGGGGCAAATCATGAACACTTGGCATGAAGTCACAACCTTAGAAGAAATACCGCCTCTGGGCGCGCGCGTAGTTACGACAAAACAGGGGGACATCGCACTGTTTCGCACTGCTGAGGGAGAGGTATTTGCGTTGCTCGATCGGTGCCCGCATAAGGGCGGCCATCTATCACAAGGCATCGTATTCGGGAAGAAAGTAGCCTGTCCGCTGCATGGCTGGAATATCTGCCTGGATGACGGCAAAGCAGTGGCGCCAGACGTGGGGTGCACGCGCTCTTATCCGGTCAAGGTAGAAAATGATGTGGTGTATTTATCGCTTGCATAAAGTTACAGAATTACCCGAAGGTTAATTTCATAACGTTAAAGGTGATGAAAATGGATTACGTGCAACCTATCAAGTTAATAGAGCAACTTGTTGTTGTTGGCGAAAAAAAAGCATCTCTCAGTGTTCGGGACATGCTGCTTCGAGGTTTTCTTTCCGGGGTGCTGCTGGGTTTTGCGACTGCACTCGCGTTCAGGGTATCAGATGGATTTACGGGAGGCGCGGCTGCACTGGTGATGGGGGTTATTTTCCCCGTCGGCTTCGTGATGATCGTACTACTCGGATTGGAATTGGTCACAGGCAGCTTTGCGCTGTTACCGATGAGTGTCGCTGATGGAAAAATAAGCGGCAGGGAAATGTTGCGAAATTGGTGCTGGGTTTTTTTAGGGAACTTACTGGGCAGCCTGTTTTTTGGTGGGTTGCTGGCCTTGGCACTGACTGGAACTTCGCCTGCCCCGGGTGGCCGATTATCAGAAAAAATTATTGCGGTTGCTCAGGCTAAAACGCTTGCTTACCAACATGCAGGTTCAATTGGCTGGCTCGCTGCCTTTATCAATGGCATCCTCTGTAATTGGATGGTGACTCTAGGTGTAGTGTTGGGGTTAATCTCCACTTCAACCATTGGAAAAATCATCGCTCCCTGGCTGCCAATCATGACATTTTTTGCATTAGGGTTTGAGCACTGTGTCGTCAATATGTTCGTAATTCCTACCGCAATATTATTGGGCGCCGACATCAGCATTTATCAATGGTGGTTATGGAATTAAATTCCGGTCACGCTGGGAAACTTAATTGGAGGTTCGATTTTTACCGGCATGCTCTTATATACCACTTATGGCAGAATGAATAAACATGTTCGACTGTAGGTGTCAGCGCTAAGTAGTAATGTCCCCTTTCTCCCAAGTAGAAATGTCCCCTGAGTGATTAGACTCAGCGCCTGTGAAAACCAGAGGCGGGCATTTTGAAATGG
>JBKJQT010000286.1:0-4064 GCA_046593855.1 Candidatus Nitrotoga sp.
CTTTGATTATACTTTTCGTTTTGCATACATAGGTGCATGACGTACACAAACCTTGAGATATAGAACCCTCCTTAAATTGTAAAGGCATAGGCTTTTTTATACGGTGATAAACTTTCAATGCACGTTGTGCAAGTGTCCCGGAAGTTCGGCGGTTAGGTGTCGTGGTTAAATCAACCCTGGTTACTGGCTGAACCTTTGCAATCTGTTGCTCAACCATGCAGGCAAGCTCTTGTAGCAGTTTGCGCTCCTCGTTATTCAATATGCGTGGTTTGCTATCGATCAGGCAAAGGGTGCCTAGTTTGCTTCCATTCGAAACTGCCAAAGGGCATCCTGCGTAAAAGCGAATGCCTGGTCCACTAGTAACAAGTGGATTGTTGTAAAAACGTTTGTCGAGAAGCGTGTCGGGCACAATGAAGATGCCATCGTCCAGAATGGCATGCCCGCTAAAGGAAATGTTGCGAGGCGTTTCACTAACAGAAAGGCCCATACATGATTTAAACCACTGACGTTCCATGTCCACCAAGCTAACTAGAACGATGGGCACGTTGAAGAGATGTTTGGCTTAGCGGGTAATGCGATCAAAACGTTCTTCAGGAGAAGTATCCAGAATATTGAATGACCGCAAGGTGTTGATCCGCATTCTCTCATTGACCGCAATACCTGGAGCTATCATGTTGATGTTTTTTTGGAGTTGTTGGATTAAAGTTCTAAGTGTAAATGCAATGGCTAATGTGTTGGCTTGGGGTATCACATATCCAACCAGAATATTACTTCATGCTGCGACCTAAAATCCAGGGATGAGCGTTGCGGGGGGTTGAGTTGCGCTATGCGCTTGTTGCATTTGCTCCTCAATTACGTAAATGCCGTAATACTCTGCAATTACCAAGACCTTTGTATCATTATCATCTACTTTATTTGTTTTTCAGATTATCTATTATGCTATGCATTACATTATGGGAGGGTGGGCTTAATCAACATAGTCTAAACATGACTCTAATCTGATTTCAGGATAGCTCTTTCAGCGCAATTTCAGCGCAATCGTTTAATATATTGGAATAATTTTCGGGAAAAAAGGTGCGCTACAATATATCGCAATTATTCATTTTGCTTTAAATTGAATTCAAGGATAAAAATTATGTGGCTATCTATGTGGCTATCAATGGGAAGGACGGTTTCATGGCAGCACTAACATCTCAAGATGTTGCAAAAAACTTTGAGGATGGGATGAAGTTTGTCAACCGCAAGGATTATGTTAAAGCTGCTGAATCATTAAAAAAAGCTGCGGAGCATGGACATGCGGAAGCGCAATTTTATCTGGCAGGTATGTATGCCGATGGTCAAGGGGTTAAAAAGGACTACCAACAGGCTATGCATTGGTATCGTAAGGTAGCTGACCAGGGTTTAGCGGAGGCCCAATTCAATTTGGGAGTAATGTATTACAAAGGCCAGGGCGTTACACAAGACTATGAACAGGCCGTGCATTGGTATAACAAGGCGGTGGAGAAAGGAGACGCATTGGCGCAATACACGCTAGGTCTCATGTACGAAAAAGGCCAAGGCGTTACCCAGGACTATAAGCAGGCTGTATCTTGGTATGGTAAGGCCGCAGAGCAGGGGATTGCCCAGGCCCAATACAAATTGGGCTTTATGTACGAAGAGGGCAATGGTGTTGTTCAGGATGACGATCAGGCTGTGTTCTGGTATGGCAAGGCCGCAGAGCATGGAGTCGTCCACGCGCAATTTAAACTCGGATTCATGTATGACAACGGCATAGGCGTACCTCAGGATACCCAGCAAGCTGTGGTTTGGTGGAACAAGGCTGCAGAACAGGGCGATGTGGAGGCCCAAAATAATCTGGGAGTCATGTACGACATGGGCTTGGGCGTCCCCCGGGACTACATTGAGGCGCATAAGTGGTTCAATATTGCCGGCGCAGGGGGTAAGTGGTTTAAGGTTGCGGGTGAATGGGTTAATAACATCGCTGGTATGGGTGATGATGAAGATATAGGAAGTGGGCTGGGAATAGTGGAATCGTTCATGACGCCAGCAGAAATTGCTGAAGCCCAGCGTCGGGCTAGTGAATGGATGAAGAAATACAAAAAATAACGTTATTTCGCGCGACCAAACTCCCGGGCTGCAAAGACCATTTTCCAACAGTCGACGAAATTGAATTGATCGGGAGCCACGAGTAATATTGATCTTGATAGGGATTCAAACCCGGTTCGCTGGGTTTCCAAGAACATGCTTTCCGCGATTTGCCAATGGGCAACTAATTGTTAGAACACCGCGCCGCAGCATTACGGCCAATGCTCATTTCTGTAGTACTTCATGATAACCTATTTATTCAATGGCTTAAACGAATATCAATTCGATGACGTTCTAAAACCCAATTCCATCGTTTCTCTACCATCAGGATATTTCCTAATATTTCTGGGATTTATTTTCAGACCCTAAAGTTCCCCAAAAGAGTGTCGATATGTTATCTAACTGAAAAAGGCAAACCCATCGCGAGGTGGGGACGCAAAGCTTCCGGTCTATTTCTAATTATAGATAGCGGGGTTACCAGAATGCTCAGGCTGTAAGTCCTTAGTGTTTGCTTTTATCAGCGGACTGTTAAAAATTACTAAGGAGCCTGACATGTCGCGTCTACACCAATTTCACCATGATTGTTTTACGAAGAACGTTTCCAATCCTTCAATTGATAGGACTCGTTTCGTACGTTCGCTTATCTTAACTTGCATTTTGGCAGCATGTGCAAGTCTGAGCCACGCTGCGCCATCTACCCCTGCGCAAGGAGAGGTGCTAGCAGATAAAAAAGATGCCGGGCTTACCCGCAACCAACCATTTGCCCTTTGGGCAAAAGGTCGTTTACTAATTGCGCCACGCGCTGGGTTGGCTGCCGGTGAGTTTGAAAATGCATTAAAAACGCATAACGGAAAATCCAGAATCCATCTTAAAAAAATTAATGCCCATATTGTCGAACTGCCCGAAGATGCCGATGAAGTTGAAGTTATGCGCGAGCTGAAAAAAGATAATAGACTGAAATTTGTTGAATTGGATATGGCAGTCATGCCTGATTCAGTTGTTTCTGATCCTTCTTACAACAGTAGTTGGGCTCTGCCGAAAATTCAGGCCCCACTCGCCTGGGACGGTGCCAACGGTGGCGGCGTAACCATTGCCATTTTAGATACTGGCGTGGATAGCGCGCATCCCGATCTTTCACCTAATATGGTTCCGGGTTGGAATGTGTATGATAACAATGCCAATACCAGCGATGTGTATGGTCACGGTACGATGGTCGCGGGTACTGCGGCAGCTTCTGGTAACAATGGCGTCGGCAGTGCTGGGGTTGCGTGGAGCGCCAAGATCATGCCGGTGCGGATATCGGCCCCTGATGGCATGGCGTATTGGAGTACTGTGGCACAAGGTCTTTATTGGGCAGCCGATCACGGTGCCAAGGTGGTGAACATAAGCTATGGCGGTGTATCGGGCAGTTCCACCGTACAGTCTGCAGCGAAATACCTCCGCGACAAGGGCGGCGTGGTTGTCGTGTCTGCAGGCAACACCGGTTTGCTGGAGAATTATGTTTCCACAAGTGATTCTATGCTGGTCGCAGCAGCTACCGATAGCAATGATCAGCGCGCTAGCTGGTCTAGTTATGGTTCTTACGTGGATATTTCCGCACCTGGGGTCAGCATCTACACCACTCTGCGCGGTGGCGGCTACGGCAATGTCTCAGGCACCTCGTTCTCTAGCCCAATAGTGGCCGCTACAGCCGCGTTGATCATGTCTGCCAACAGCACTCTGCGCCCTGCGGATATTGATCAGGTACTCAAATCTACCGCCCTTGATTTAGGTGCAACTGGCTATGATATCTATTATGGCGCGGGTCGTGTTGATGCAGGCAAAGCAATGGCAGCGGCGCAATCAATTATTAAACCAATCAGCTTGGACATCCAGGCCCCGTCTATTTTTATTACCTCTCCCGTTGGCAGCACTGTATCCGGAAGTGTTCCAGTTGATGTAAAATATTCTGACAACGTAGGGGTGACTCGTGCCGAGCT
>JBKJQT010000361.1:0-4618 GCA_046593855.1 Candidatus Nitrotoga sp.
CTCTGATTGTAACTGATGCCTCAGTGGCGATTAGTGGTGAATTTTTAGAGATGCTTATAGGGAAGGCGTAACTATGGTATAGAAAAAGCAGGGCGAAAATGCTTCTACATCACCTTATCAAAAAAAACTTCGATAAAATATCGAGCTATACCCAATATGCCGTCTGTGTCATTACCTTTGCGCTCACTTGCATCGCCAACTTTATTGGCAGTGGCAATTCCGCACCACCCAATTGCACTGCAATATCCCCGTGCCGAGTTTCGTCTAAGAGCATTTGCCGGACAACCGTACGACTTTTTATATCCTGTTCTGGCAATTTTTCCAAATGACTGTGCAAATGCAGACCTACCTGGCGTTCAGTTTCCGCCATAAATCCAAGATTCCATTTATCACCTAACAACCCGGCAAGCGCGCCAATAGCCAGCGAATTACCATACCAAAGTGGATTGAGTAAACTCAGATGGCCATCTAATTCATGCACACGTCGCGCCGTCCATGCCAGATGCTCAATCTCCTCGTTCGCTGTCTGCTGCAATTCCTCCTGCACCACAGGATCACGCGCCGTCAGGGCTTGTCCTTGATATAGTGCCTGAGCGCAAATCTCACCGCTATGATTGACCCGCATCAACGCTGCTGCGAGCTTTTTGTCATTCTCATCTAATGCGGCATCCGGCAAACCGGCATCCGGAAAAGGGCGGATACTGTGCGCCTCACTAAATAGAGTGCGCAAGCTTTTGTCGAATTTTATAATCAAGCTATCGAAACTCAACACAGAGCTCTCCTTTGCATTTTTATACCCATCCCATTTGCCCGATAGTACGGATGTCTCTAAAAATTAAAACTCTATTCCATCTACACGGTTTCGCAGCAAAATTTTTAGTTACATATTTTAGCTTATCCGGTGAGGTGAAACTGTCGTCATGCCATGCAATTTTGGTGACCAGCTCACATCCCATTAATAATACGGACAAGTGAAGTGTGAAATGAAAGGGGCTGTCACTGTGCAATTTGACTGTAAGTAAACTCAATATATCCTTGTTGGATAAATAGTATTATTAATAATGGTAACAATATCAACACTATAATTATTTTCAATTTTTTGCTTAAAAACTTGTACTTCAATTTAATCAGAGGGATTTTTTGTTTATCACACTTGATGTTGCAATAATACAACATGCGCCTTGCTTATCTCTTAAGCTCTCTGTCAAAATGCCGCCTGACTTCTCATAAGTGGTTTAAATTTGAGAGGTTTTCCCGGAAAACCAATTTAGTAAATCAAGGAGAACAATATTATGAACATGAATAAAAGTTTGATTGCTCTAGCCGTCGCGGGTGCATTTGCGAGCTCAGCAGCAATGGCCGACGTCAGTATTTACGGTCAAGCTAATGTATCCTATGACCTCATACAAAATGATGGAAACAGGGACAGCAGCGGAGTGGGCAGCAATGCATCACGCATTGGCTTTAAGGGTTCGGAAGATTTGGGTGGCGGTTTGTCAGCAATCTGGCAAATTGAAAACCAAATCGCCATCGGCGCAGGTCTAGGGGGCGTAGATAACCCAGGATCAGATTCACGTCTTGCTTTCCGTGACACCTTCGCTGGCCTGAAATTTGACCAAGCAGGTACTGTACGATTAGGTCGTTTCGCTACTCCGTACCAAGTATCTACCCGTAATATGGACATGTTTCAATATACTATTGCTGATAATCGCAGCCTGATGGGTATCGGCCATGATGTTCGCACCAACAATAGCGTTGGATTCAACACATTGAATTATGGCGGTTTCAGTCTGGCCGGTTCTTATTTTGGTGATCAAGGTGGTACAGCACCAGGGAAGAATTCATTTTTGAGTCCAAGTAACAGCTTAAACCATACCAATGAAGGTGCTTCAATTGCTGCCATGTTTGGCAATGATCTGAGCCCTTTTTATGGCGCTTTGGCGTACCAAACCGTGAGTAATGGGCCAGGTCCTATAGATTTTTTGCCTAATACTCCTCGTGTTACCGCTGCGGGCTTTAGTACTAAAGCGTGGAAAGCGGCCCTTGGTTACGCTACAACTCTGTTTGCGTTAAACGGTGTTTATGAAAAAATCGACAATAAAAATACCTCTGGCGACTCCAATGCTTGGTATCTATCCGGCAAATACAATTTAACTTCTGCTGATGCACTTAAACTAGCGTATGCGAAAGTCGATAACAATGCGGGAAATACCCCAAGCTCTGGTGCCAAGCAGTATACGGTTGGTTACGACCACAAAATGAGTGCGCGTAGCACCTTGTATGCGTTATACAGCACGTTGAAAAATGATGGAAACGCAAACTACCAGCTCGGGTGGAACAGTGAAGGCACTTCCATTAGCAATACAGCTCGAGGTGGAAGCGCAGATACCTTCTCAGTGGGTATGAAACACTCGTTCTAAATTATTGACCTTGCAAGAGAATAAAAACTTGAATGTTAAACGGGTATCTTCGGGTACCCGTTTTTATATTGATATAATACGGGTGAGAGTCTTCAATACCACCGCCTGCAAATTATCCGCGGTAACCATTTCTTAAGAAAGACGAATTGTTGTGATATACCTCGTTGCCCGTAACAACAGGCTCGGTAGCTCCACAATGATGTTGCCTCCCTCTCTCAAAGAACTGCAGAAGCGATATTAGAATGGAAAATTAGGGAATAGTGGACCCCTCAAGGGCTCGCGCATCTCAATTACAACCCAAACAATCGTGCTAAAGCAACACCTGGTTCGGGCGCACGCATAAATGCCTCGCCTACCAAAAAAGCATTGACGTGATTATTGCGCATCAGTTGTACATCTTCTGCTTGGAGGATGCCACTTTCGGTTATCACAATACGTTCTTGTGGGATGTGCGGCAATAAATCCAGCGTAGTTTGCAGTTTTACCTCAAAAGTACGCAAATTGCGGTTATTAATGCCGATTAGCGGAGTGGTGAGTTGTAATGCCTCGTCCAATTCTGCTTTATTATGCACTTCTATCAGCACACTTAGTCCCAGGCTATGTGCCAAAGCTTCGAATTCTTGCATCTGCGCCAAACTTAATGCTGCCGCAATCAGCAGGATGCAGTCCGCTCCTAACGCACGTGCCTGAAAAATTTGGTAGGTATCTACCATGAAATCCTTGCGCAGCACCGGGATTGAACAAGCGGCCCGCGCTGCTTGCAGATATTCGGCACTACCCTGAAAGAATTGCGCATCGGTTAATACTGACAGGCAGGTCGCACCGTGATTTGCATAGCTCGCAGCAATTTCCGCTGGGTGGAAATCCGCGCGCAACACACCTTTGCTTGGGCTGGCTTTTTTAATTTCGGCTATCACTGCGGGCTGACCTGCTGTAATTTTTCCCCGAATTGCTCCAACAAAATCACGAGTGGGTAAGGCTTGTTCCGCCTTAGCGCGCATGGTTACCCATGAGCATTCGATTTTTGCGGCAGCAATTTCTTGCGCCTTAACAGTAAGAATTTTTTTCAGAATGTCAGACATGGCAGACCCTAATATGCAAGATGCGCATTTTAACTTAAGTGCAATGTTAAAATGCTCACTTATAGATGGCTCCGCTTGAATTATGAGGTAGAAATGGATGACATAAAAACATACATGCAACAGGTCGGGCAAGATGCCCGCGCCGCTTCGCGCATTATGGCGCAAGCCGGCACCGCAATAAAAAATCGTGCCCTGGAAAATATTGCTGCTGCTGTCCTGAGCAGCACCGCACAACTCATTACGGCGAACGCCAAGGATACCGCTGCTGCCCGTGTTAACGGGTTGGATGCTGCCTCCATCGACCGTCTCACCCTAACTGAAAAATCCGTGCGCAGCATAGCAGAAGGGCTATTGCAGATAGCGGCCCTGCCGGATCTCATCGGTGAAATTAGCGACCTGAAATATCGTCCTTCCGGCATCCAGGTCGGTAAGATGCGTGTACCGCTTGGTGTTATCGGCATCATTTATGAATCCCGCCCAAATGTAACGGCTGATGCAGCAGGGCTGTGCCTGAAATCCGGCAATGCTGCCATTTTACGCGGTGGCTCCGAGGCGATTCATTCCAACCAGGCAATTGCGGCATGCGTCCATCAGGGGCTGCGCGAAGCTGGCTTGCCGGAGAGTGCGGTGCAGGTGATCCGCACCACCGATCGTGCAGCAGTGGGCGAACTCATTACCATGCGGGAATACGTGGACGTGATCGTGCCGCGTGGCGGAAAAAGTCTAATTGCGCGCATCTTTGAAGAAGCCCGTGTGCCGGTTATAAAGCACCTGGACGGTATCTGCCATGTATATATCGACGACGAGGCTGATTTAGAGAAAGCGATCAGCATTGCCGACAACGCCAAAACTCAGCGTTACGGTGTATGTAATACCATGGAAACCTTGTTGGTAGCTGCCAGTGTGGCACCGCATGTGCTGCCTCAATTATGTAAAATATATCTGGATAAAAGCGTGGAGTTACGTGGTGACGAGACCGCATGTAAACTCGTTACGCAAATGGCAATTGCTACAGAAGAGGATTGGCGCACCGAATATCTTGCGCCGATTTTAAGCGTACGTGTAGTAGCTGGGCTGGATGATGCTATTGCACATATCAACACCTACGGATCACAG
>JBKJQT010000406.1:0-4813 GCA_046593855.1 Candidatus Nitrotoga sp.
TTCACTCATCTGGACTGCTCCACTTTGAAGGACTCAATTACGCCACGCATCAGATCCCTTGCTCGGAATAGTGCCCAGCTCCTGGTGGGTATATGATCACACGGGACGCGACACCTAGATATTTTTGCTCGTTCCGTAGCAGCAGGCTGACGCTCAGCGGATATCTTGACCCATTGGATTACGTTTTGTGGTGCTCATTGCCTTGAGGTAAGCGATGATTTCTTTTGTGACTTTCGCTCGATCAGGGATCTCTTGTGCAAGTCCAGGCATCAGCGTGTTGTGTCGGATACTTGATGGATTCTCGATCCAACGAGTCAGGTATTCAGGCTTGATGTACTCGACCACGCTCGTCGGATAATTGAGTTCAGGTGCCTTGCCGCCGCCTTCACCATTAATCATATGGCATGCCATGCAATATTTACGAAAGTGCAAGAAGCCACGCCGCACTTCTGCGGATGCCTTGGCAGGTGGGGAAAGGTTCGGAAAGCGAATCGCAAATGTCGTGAGTTCGATACTCTTCACCTGGTAAGGCATGTCAGACGCGCCATCTTCAAGTAGCACCTTTGATTTCATGTTGTCCCAGATTAAATATAGTGGCCCGAGTTGTACTACCTCGTTATTCTGTAGTATGTTGGTCATCGTAAAGGGCGAGTCGTCGTCGTGAGCAAAGGCAAAATAAGCATCATGGGAGAGAAACTTTGTTACCGGAATGCTCGCTTGGTATCCGTCCATGGAAATGAAAACGATCTCCTCTGCTTTCAGCCACTCTGTGCCAAAAGACTTGTCAAAAAGTGCTCGGGCAGGATAAGCCTTATAGATTTGGTCTTTTTTCTCGTGGATCTCGAAAATTTTTAACGAAACTGCTGTAACTTCAGTAGTAAGATCGCTTAAAGTCAAAATCTTGACGATTTGATTTTTGTCTTTGAACTCAATGCCGATATTGCTTTGTGAAAACGCTAGTGCAGGTAAACAAACGTTACCGCAAATTACGACGAGAGTCAGAAAAATATTTTGGAAATTTCTTGAAATTTGGTTACTCATGTTATGCCTCCATAGCTGGTGGTCAATGTTCTTGAAAACATGACATCATAAGGATACGAATTTTTTACAAAGAACAAGGTGCAAGAAATTTGCACCAGAACCTGAAAAAATAGTTTGGCGTCGGTATTTTTTCACGTTTTATGAGCGTTAGCGAACTGAAAGGTAAGCAACGAAGTGTTATTTTCCTAATTCTTATTTTTATCAAGGAGGTGAGGTAAAGTCATGAAAATCAAAATTGCGACAATTTGTTTTATGGTCGGTATATTGGTTATACCCGGTATAGGCTTCACCGCCGATCCAAAAATGGATCATCCAGACCCCACTACAATAGTCAAGGACTCGGATACAACAAGTAAAATAAAAGCCCGACTGAACGCTGATAAACATTTAGGCAAGTTCAAGAGTATTAAAGTTGATACGGATAACAATGGCGTTGTATGGTTAAGTGGTACTGCTCACCTTCTATCAGAAGAGGAAAAAGCCATTGAAATTGCTCGGGGTACTGAAGGTGTGGTTATAGTCAAAAGCAACGTCAAAATCAAGAATGGACATCCAATAAGTGATTGATGTAATAAGTAGCGTCTCATAAAACGGAAAAAATAGTTCGCTAAGATTTCGCCCATCCGAACCATTGCTCGGTAGAGACACCACCGCTGATTTGACTGAAGAGGTTTGATGTATTACATCCATTACCCCCTCGGGTGATGCTGTGCGTGCAGTTGCTTCAACCGTTCGCGCGCAACATGCGTATAAATCTGTGTGGTAGAAATATCGGCATGGCCGAGCAGAAGTTGCACTACGCGCAGATCTGCTCCGTGGTTAAGCAAATGGGTGGCGAAAGCATGGCGCAAGGTATGCGGCGACAGTGGTTTGTGTAGGCCACCGTGCTTTGCATGACGCTTGATAAGATACCAGAACATTTGCCGCGTCATCGCTGTACCACGCTGAGTTACGAACATCGCTGCATTTAATTTGTCACCCAGCAAGGCGGGGCGTGCATCTGCCAGATAGCGGCGCAGCCAGTCCAGCGCTTCCTCTCCCAACGGTACCAGACGTTCTTTATTACCCTTACCCATCACACGCACTACGCCCATGTCGAGACTGACTTGTGCGATGCTCAAGCTGATCAACTCGGACACGCGCAGGCCGCTAGCATAGAGCACTTCCAGCATAGTGCGATCACGCATGCCCAGAGGTGCATCCGTATCAGGCGCTTGCAGCAGCATATCCACATCCAGTTCGGTGAGCGTTTTTGGCAGGTTACGCGGCAGCTTGGGGGTAGCGATTTGCAGGGTGGGATCAGTGTCTATTTTGCTCTGCCGTAACAGGTAACGGAACAGGCGTTTGAGGCTTGATATGGCACGACTGGTACTGGTGGCTTTAGCTTTTTGTTTGACGACCAAATAAGCGAGAAAACCTTGAACGTCAGCGTGTGTGGCTTCTAGTAAGGAAGAGTGATGTTGTTTTTCCATCCAGAAAATAAATTTGCACAGATCGCGTCTGTAGCTTTCCAGTGTATTTCGCGACAAGCCATCTTCCAGCCATAGGCAATCGCAGAATTCATCCAGGATGTCAGTGTTGTGCATCTATCTTTGTCATTTTGAATGCAGCTAAAAATCTATGTAATTCTTCACCGTGTCTGAAATATTAGCTGTCGTTGCTCCCGCCTGCTCCTGAATAACAAACTCCAATCGAGTTGTCGGACCAGAATTTTTCGTCGCGTAATATATTGCTATATACATGAATGTCACTAAATAATATGTACCTCAATGCAATAAATTTATCACGGAAATACTTTACAGATGGCGGATTCATTTTTGATTTGATTGCTTTTCATATGCCAGCAACCAGCGCTTGATATCCAGCGCACCCCCCGCGCGCTGGTGTATGAAGCCGCCGATACCAGATTTACTTACCACGCGATGGCAGGGAATAACTATGGGAATAGGATTCGATCCACACGCCTGGCCAACCGCACGCGGGCTAGAAGCTAGCAACGTGGCGAGATCGCCATAATTACGTGTTTGCCCGGGTGGAACAGCAGATATTGCCTGCCATACTTTTGTTTGGTGGGCAGTGCCATTAAGTTTGAGGGAAAGATTAAAATGAAAATTTGGATCAATGAAATAGGCTTGCAATTGTCTGCATACCTCTCGAGCAAGTACTTGAGTAGGCAAGTATGGCGTGACATCTGAATCCAGAAAGTCGATACCAGTTAGCGTATCCGCCTCACAGCAGATACCCAGCATACCAAATGGTGTAGGTAGCTTTGCCTGATAATTCATTACTTACCTTCCTTCCTTACACAAATATTTGGCACGAGTATTTGGCTAGTTTTAAAGGTCTGATTCAAACAATATGAGACTTGGGAACAATAAGAGTTTACATTCCCAAGTGACAGACGCAAGCAATATTTAGTACATAACGCATGCATTCATGAGAGGCATTTCGTGAATTGACGTTACAAAGAGAAGGCAAGATAGCCCCCCCAGCCTATAGGGGGCTTATAGGTAAACAGAATTTGAGACACCCTAGCAGTAAACTGCCGGTTTTGCCGGAGGCAATCAATTTGCCCATTCTCATTTTAAATAAAAATAAGAATGAACTAACCGCAAACTTAAACCGCTTTGCGGTTAGGGAGTTTTTCCTTGATACGTGCGGATTTTCCGGAACGGTCACGCAAGTAGTACAGCTTGGCACGACGCACATCACCACGGCGTTTTACTTCGATACTGGCAATGGCTGTTGAATACGTTTGAAAGGTACGCTCCACGCCTTCACTAGCGGAAATTTTCCGCACGATGAAAGATGAATTCAGGCCACGATTGCGCTTTGCAATCACTACACCTTCATAAGCCTGCACGCGTTTGCGTTCACCTTCGACCACGTTCACATTGACGATAACAGTGTCGCCAGGGGCGAAGCTCGGAATCACTTTGCCCAGACGGGCAATTTCTTCTTGTTCAAGTATTGCGATAAGATTCATTTTATTCCCTCTTGTTGTACGGATGCTTGTTCCTGCTGGTACTCTGCCAGTAGCCGAGCTTCCTGTTTTGTTAACTGGCGTTGTGCCAGCAAATCTGGGCGGCGTTGCCAGGTTCGCCCTAACGCCTGCTTCAACCGCCATTTCTCTATCTTGGCGTGGTGCCCGGAAAGTAAAACCTCCGGTATTCCTTCGCCTTCAAAAATTTCTGGCCGCGTGTAATGCGGACAATCCAGCAAACCCGCTACAAAGGAGTCCTGTTGTGCTGATTCGGCATCCCCCAATACACCGGGCAAGTGCCGCACCAGACTGTCTATCAGCACCATTGCTGCCAGCTCACCACCGGATAATACATAGTCACCGATGGATAATTCTTCATCGACCTGCTGGCGTATCAGGCGTTCATCTACACCCTCGTAACGGCTTGCCAGCAGAATCAATCCATCATTCCGCTCCAAAAGCTCCTTCACCACTGCGTGGGTTAGCTGTCGTCCTTGTGGTGACAGGTGGATTACACAACTTTTGACCACGCCAGTTTGCGCTTGGCTTTGTTTCGCTGTTGCGATTGCCTGCGCTAGTGGCTCTGCCAACATCAACATTCCAGGGCCGCCGCCATAAGGTCTGTCATCTACGGAACGATGCTTGTCGCTGGTGAACTCACGCGGATTCCATGTGTGGAGCACAAACTTGCCCTGCTCCGCCGCACGCCGGGTTACCCCATATTGGGTAATCGCATCGAACATTTCCGGGAATAGCGTAATAACATCAAAGCGCATCGCCGCTGCTCAG
>JBKJQT010000345.1:0-2813 GCA_046593855.1 Candidatus Nitrotoga sp.
GTGCGGTTTTGGATTATTTCTATGATGTTGGTATTAATCGGATTAACAACGCTGAAATTACGATGATGAAATTTACAAACAAATTGGTTCTGGTTCTTGGTCTCGGTGAGACCGGACTATCGTTAGTGCGCTGGCTTAGTGCGCAGGGTGCGCGGGTTCGTGCTGCCGACAGCCGTGACCTCCCTCCCTCTCTGGATGCATTGCGCACTCAGTTTCCTGAGGCAGAGCTGCACT
The DNA here is from genome assembly GCA_046593855.1 of Candidatus Nitrotoga sp. GTDB lineage: Bacteria > Pseudomonadota > Gammaproteobacteria > Burkholderiales > Gallionellaceae > Nitrotoga. The sequence goes on from JBKJQT010000345.1 coordinate 235, forward strand.
GCGGTGTGTTCCGCAGCGACTTGCTCAATGGTATCGATTTGATCGCTATCAGTCCAGGTATGCCATTGAGCAATCAATTGGTAGTGCAGGCGATGGCACGGGGTATCCCAATAATGGGAGATATTGAAATATTTGCAAGATCATTGCCGCAAGATCATTGCCCGAAAATTATTGCCATCACCGGTGCCAATGGTAAGTCCACGGTAACCAGTATGGTCGGTGCAATGTGCCGTGCGGCAGGTTTAGACACGGAAGTGGCTGGCAATATTTCGCCCGCAGTGCTGGATGTGCTATTACAGCGCCAAGGACAGCAGCCGGATGTTTGGGTGCTTGAACTTTCCAGCTTTCAATTGGAAGCCACATCCTCACTTAGTGCGGATGTGGCAACAGTGCTAAACATCAGCGAAGACCATCTCGATCGTTATTCCGACCTGAATGAATATATAGCCGCCAAGGCGCGCATCTTCCGTAACAATGGACAGAGCAGCGTGCAAGTGCTCAATCGTGATGATGAAAACAGTGCTGGCATGGCGTTATCAGGGCGCATACAAAATACATTCGGATTGAATACACCGCCTCCCACCGATAATGACTGGGGCATAGATAGCAGCAGCGAGGATGTATGGTTAATGCATGGCCAGCAGCGTGTGATGAATGCCAATGAGCTACGAGTGGCAGGGCTACATAATGTAGCGAATGCACTGGCTGCTCTGGCTTTGTGCAATGCCATTGGTTTGCCTCTCACCCCGTTACTGAATGCGTTACGAGCTTTCGAGGGTTTGCCGCACCGCGTGCAGCCCATCGCGGAATTCAACGACATCGTTTATTACGACGACTCCAAAGGAACTAATGTGGGCGCTACCATAGCAGCGCTGCAGGGTTTAAGTCGGCCTGCCGTGTTAATTGCGGGAGGAGAGGACAAAGGACAGGATTTTGCGCCGCTTCATCCGATAGTGATGCAATATGCGCGTGCCGTAGTGCTCATCGGACGCGATGCCGACAAGATTGCAGCGGTGCTACAGAATTGTGGTGTGCCTGTGGTACATGCACAGACCATGGTCGATGCAGTGCGTCAGAGTGCCTCTCTGGCACAGCCGGGTGACGCAGTCCTATTATCGCCAGCCTGCGCCAGCTTTGATATGTTCCGTAATTACAGCCATCGTGCTGAAGCATTTATCGCCGCAGTGCTTGCTTTGCAGGAGGATGTGGCATGCTCGCCGCAAGCCTGACCAGTCGCCACCATGCATTGGTGGAGTACGATATGACACTGTCGTGGATAACCATCGCGTTGCTATCGTTCGGACTAGTAATGGTGTATTCAGCCTCCATCGCCACTGCCGAAGCAAGCAAGTTCACTGGCTTTCAGCCTGCATATTATTTGGTGCGGCATGGCCTGTATATTTTGGTAGGTATCATGGCTGGGGTAATGGCGTTCCAAGTATCCCTACAGAACTGGCAAAGGCTGGCGCCCTACCTGTTTCTGCTTGGCGTAGCACTACTCATTCTAGTGCTTCTCCCCGGCATCGGGCGCGAAGTAAATGGCAGCCGCCGCTGGCTTTCACTGTTCGTCATTAATCTCCAACCATCTGAACTCATAAAATTATTTGCCGTGCTGTATGCAGCCGATTACACCGTGCGCAAAAGTTTGCTCAAAGATCACTGGGGCCAAGCATTTCTGCCGATGTTCGCGGTGATGGCGCTGGTCGGAGGCTTGTTATTGCTAGAGCCGGATATGGGTTCTTTTGTGGTGATTTGTATTGTCGCGATGTGTATTCTGTTTCTTGGCGGTTTTAATATCAAGGTATTCGCTGGGTTGGTGATTGCCCTGCCTATCGCATTTGCATCTCTTATTTTCTCATCACCCTATCGCATGCAGCGCGTAATCGGCTTCATGGATCCTTGGTCTGACCCTTACGGCAAGGGTTACCAGTTAAGTCATGCACTGATCGCATTTGGTCGCGGCGAGTGGTTCGGGGTGGGGCTAGGCGGCAGCTTGCAAAAATTATTCTACTTGCCAGAAGCACATACTGATTTTCTACTCGCGGTCATTGCTGAAGAGCTTGGCTTCGTTGGTGTATGCATGGTTATCCTGTTATTTGCTGGACTGATCATTCGCGCCTTCGCCATCGGCCGTCAAGCCGTCAATCTCGATCGCCAGTTTGCCGCACTGGTAGCACAGGGTATTGCCGTGTGGCTGGGCGTGCAAGCGATGATAAATATTGGCGTAAACACGGGAGTGTTGCCCACCAAGGGGTTAACTCTGCCCTTTCTTAGTTTTGGCGGTAGCAGCGTGGTAGTAAGTTGCATTGCGGCGGCGCTGCTACTTCGCATCGATTGGGAAAGCAGACGAATGTTGAGAGGTCTGCCAATATGACTCGTAAGATCTTGATCATGGCAGGTGGAACGGGTGGCCATATTTTCCCAGCTTTGGCTGTGGCTGACTGCCTACGCTCAAAAGGCTGGCGCATTATTTGGCTGGGCGCGCCCGGAAGCATGGAAGCACAGTTGGTACCCCAACATGGCTATGAAATGGCCAATGTGCGTTTCTCCGGTCTGCGCGGAAAGGGGCTGTTGCGCAA
>JBKJQT010000165.1:0-4823 GCA_046593855.1 Candidatus Nitrotoga sp.
CACTTCACTCATCTGGACTGCTCCACTTTGAAGGACTCAATTACGCCACGCATCAGATCCCTTGCTCGGAATAGTGCCCAGCTCCTGGTGGGTATATGATCACACGGGACGCGACACTTAGCAAATACTACGAATGGGGGCGATTAAGATTTAACTCAATAAAAACCCGCCGAAGCGGGTTTCCATTTGGCCTGATGAACCCAAGCTTATTTAACTTTAATCAATCCATAATTCATACCAAATGACAAGTTTTGCAAATGGTTTTATTGGTTAATCATCGTTGTCATCATCGTCCATTTTCTTGTTTTGAGCATTACCCACCTTCTTACCAGATCTATTTGCGCTGGAATCTGGAGTCCAACAGCATGAGTTATTGGAGCCATCGGTAGCCTTAGTTTCGCTCTTGGGACTAGCGCTGTCCTTTTTGGAACGTGCCTTACTGGAATCCTCATCACTCATTCTATTGCTCTCTCCACTCATCATCTTCTTGTTCGCAGCATTCATTTCCTCGGAGCTGAGTTGACCATCACCATTCGCATCCATTTGTTGAAATTTCTTGGCTGTGAAAGCATTAAATTCGTCTCTGGTGAGAGTCCCGTCGGAATTGGTATCAATAACTTTGAACATTTGATCGCGCATATTTTCTTGAGATGAATCAGGATTGGCATGAGCCAAAGACGTGCCTAATACAAAGCAAGTTGTAATGGCGAAGTAATTAAAAGATTTCTTCATTTGAATCTCCTTAATAGTTTTACGTAAGATTTCTCAGTCAACATAACGTTATGTCGCTCTGGAGAGCTGTATCTGGATATCTATTGATCAACTCTAGAATAATATTACTTAACTATGTTGAATAAGGTCTGTGCGATATCGTACATATTGTGCGCTGCTATGAGAGGGGCTGAATAAAATCAAGTATGAGCGGGTATTTAAGAGCTGACCGACAATAACAACAGTGCTTATTGTGTCCCACCGAAAAGACGCACCATACTCACTCAACTATTCTGCAAGTGTTCTTTGCTTATTGCTATTGAGTGCAGATAATTCCTCTTTATGATTATTTGTAACTCTAGGTTTCCCCTAACTTGCTTTAAGAGGAGGGCCTCAATTAGAAAGATAGAATTCGAGAGTTTTGCTAAGTTCGTGCCAAACAAAAGGGGCAAGCCGAACTGAATTTCGGAGAAAAATTATGCTGACGTTCGATTTAGACACTAACGAAAAAATTGATTCTAATGATACTACTAAAGCTAAAAAGTCTTTATTAGAAGTAGCTTATGGAGTCTTTATTGCTTTGCTCACAATAGCAGCAATTGATCCTAGGTTAATGACTTGGTGATTCAAGTATAAATAACGTAGTACTGTTAGAAACCGAAAAATGTTGCTTGACTGTAGTTACAGAATTTGGCGGCAATTTTACTGCTTGTTATTGCAGCTTTCCCAAGTAAGATACGGAAGTCTTAACAGTCCGGTAGGAATGCGATTGGTAATTCTGGCTTCGCATTCATCTCAAACATATCGCTATTTACGCTGATCATTATTATGACCTGTAGTCGCTAGCTCTGGCAGCCCATGCGCTTCTAGATCTAACCGAAGAGCGCCGCACGTGAGCTTAACGTTTGCCGGGCAACATGCCCTTCATGCCGCGCATCATTTTACCTATGCCGCCTTTGCTGAACATCTTCATCATCTTTTGCGTTTGTTCGAACTGGTTTAATAACTGGTTGACGTGCATTACCTGAACTCCCGCTCCAGCCGCGATGCGGCGCTTACGTGAAGCTTTAATGAGTTCCGGGTGGGAACGTTCTTGCATTGTCATTGAATTGATGATGCCTTCAGTGCGATTGACGGCGCGGTCGTCCATCTTGGCACCTGCTGCAGCCTGCCCAAGTTGTGCGGGTAGCTTATCCATCAGGGCAGACATGCCGCCCATTTTGCGCATTTGAACAATTTGCATCTTGAAATCGTTAAGATCAAATCCGTGTCCACTCTTTATTTTTTTGGCCAGTTTTTCAGCCTCAGCATGATCAATCTCACGGTGAGCATCTTCAATCAGCGACAATACATCACCCATGCCCAACACACGCGAAGCCATGCGCTCTGGGTGGAAGGCTTCCAAGCCATTGAGCTTTTCGCTTACGCCAACAAATTTTATCGGTTTGCCGGTGATGTGCCGTACTGACAAAGCCGCACCACCTCGCGCATCACCATCCAGTTTGGTGAGGATAATACCGCTTAGTGGCAACGCCTCGCCAAATGCCTTTGCGGTATTCACGGCGTCCTGACCGGTCATGGCGTCCACAACAAACAGGGTTTCAATCGGATTAACGGCAGCGTGTAATTGCTGAATTTCTTCCATCATTGCGGCATTGATCGCAAGGCGGCCCGCGGTATCCACAATCAGCACATCGTGGTGATGCTTGCGCGCGTAATCAAGCGCCGCCAGTGCTATATCGCGTGGCTTCTGGCTGATATCAGAGGCGAAAAAATCAATTTCCAGCTGCTGCGCGAGGATGCGCAATTGCTCGATAGCAGCAGGCCGGTACACGTCGCAACTAACCAGCAACACTTTTTTCTTCATCTGCTCGCGCAGTAATTTGGCAAGTTTGCCACTCGTGGTCGTCTTGCCTGCGCCTTGCAAACCAGCCATCAGAATCACTGCCGGCGGCACGGTGGTAAGATTCAACGCGTCGTTGTGTTCACCCATCAGTTTGGTAAGTTCGCGATGTACGATACCGACCAATGCTTGCCCCGGCGTCAGACTACTCAACACTTCTTGTCCCAGCGCAGCCTGCTTCACCTGGGCAGTGAATTCTTTAACCACGGGCAACGCCACGTCCGCTTCCAGCAGGGCCAAGCGTACTTCACGCAAGGCATCCTGAATGTTGCTTTCAGACAAGCGGGCTTGTCCCCGTAGGGTTTTTATAACACCTGAAAGGCGTTGTGTAAGGTTGTCTAGCATGATTTCACTCCTGTTTTCCGCAGCATTGGCTATAGTGTAGAATCCGTGAAGTCTAAAACATCCTGGCTAAAAATGTCGAATCTTCCGCTCTATGTAATCACCTTTCTTGCTTACAGCGTGTTAGCGGTTCATTTTTGGCGTGCACAATCTACTGGAAGTGTAGATGTCTTAAACCGTGGAATGATTGGCCATACTGTATTGTTGCCGCTAGCGCTCCATGCATACCTGCTGTATGGCAATATATTCAGTGGTGGTGATCTGAACTTAGGGTTAATTAATGCGCTATCGTTGATCTTGTGGTTGACCATGCTGGTGTATTGGGTAGCACGTTTTTTTTACCCGATTGCCAGCCTGCAGACTTTAGTGTTGCCTCTGGCAGCAGGAGGTGCGTTACTGCCGGCGTTGTTTCCTGCAGCCCATCCGCTAACGAACAATCTTTCATTTGTCCTGGAAGCGCATATTCTGGCAGCAATGCTCGCCTACAGTCTGTTCACCATTGCGGTGCTGCATGCGAGCCTGATGTCACTGGTGGAAAAACGCTTGCACCAAGCTACGCTACCGCGTGTGCTGCAAGGTTTACCACCTTTGCTCACCATGGAAACCTTATTATTCCGCATCATCGGCGCAGGCTTCGTTCTGCTCACTCTGACATTGGTGTCGGGCGTTGTCTTTTCCGATCAGTTATTTGGTAAGCCATGGCAATTCAATCACAAAATGTTGTTCGGCTTCATTTCATGGTGTGTGTTCGCAGTGTTATTACTGGGTCACCATTATAAAGGCTGGCGCGGACGTACTGCGGTACGGTGGACAATGAGCGGCTTTATTTTTTTGCTGCTGGCCTATCTGGGCACCAAATTCGTTTTGGAAGTGTTACTGCATCGCTAATGCCACTTGCCATGCCTCTGTAAAGTGTCGTAGAATCTACGCCCTTTGGCATTTGCTAACGATTAAATTATAAACTATGGTTATTATTCGATTTGCACGTGGCGGCTCCAAAAACCGCCCATTTTTTAATGTAGTTGTGGCCGATTCACGTAATCGCCGTGATGGTCGGTTCATCGAGCGCGTTGGTTTTTATAACCCGGTTGCTCAGGAAGGTCCTGAAGGCATGCGCATCCAACTGGATCGCGTAGCTTTCTGGCAAGAAAAAGGCGCACAACTGAGCGATGCCGTCGCCAAGCTGGTCAAGCGTGCTGGTGCCGCAGCAAAAGCATAACCAATCAGACCCCATGATAGTTATGGGGCGCGTGGCAGGGGCGCAGGGAATTCTCGGCTGGGTGAAGATTAAAACTTACACCGAGTCGGTGGATAGTCTTGCCGATTATCCCATTTGGTGGCTGGGAGACGAGAAGCATCCTTGGCGTGAGATGACCGTGGAAGCTTTTGCTGTGCACAGTAAAGGCTTGGTTGCCAAATTCCCCGGTAGTGACGACAGAACTACCGCCGAAAAATATAAAGGCTTGCTGGTGGCAGTGCCGCGCAGCAGTCTGCCTAAACAGCCTGAGGATGAATATTATTGGTCGGATTTAATCGGGCTAACGGTGGTTAATCTCGATGGCGAATGCCTGGGAGTAGTGGACAACCTTATGGATACCGGTGCTAATCAGGTGTTGTGTGTGCTGGAAGGCTTATCCAAAAAAAATCAAGGGGAATTACTAATTCCGTTTATCGCCAGTGCAATTCAGCAAGTCGACTTGACGGAAAAAGTGATACGTGTCGATTGGTCAGCCGATTGGGCAGCAAAACACTGAGCAGCGGCGATGCGCTTTGATGTTATTACGCTATTCCCGGAAATGTTCGATGCGATTACCCAATATGGGGTAACCCGGCGTGCGGCGGAGCAGGGCAAGTTTGTGCTCCACAC
>JBKJQT010000373.1:0-3728 GCA_046593855.1 Candidatus Nitrotoga sp.
GGCAACCGATGTGCGCCTGTATTTGCGCCACGCGATCGACGAACTTTATGAACTCATTCGCAGTTTGCAATCTGCAATAATTGATCTTGCCATACAGCACACACACACCATAATGCCGGGCTACACCCATTTACAAGTAGCGCAGCCGGTGAGTTTCGCGCATCACCTGATGGCGTATTTCGAAATGCTTAAGCGCGATGCGGAGCGCATCATTGATTGCCGGAAGCGCGTCAATCGCCTGCCACTTGGTGCGGCTGCATTGGCTGGCACCAGCTACCCGATTAAGCGCGAGATGGTGGCAGAACTTCTTGATTTCGACGGCGTGTGTGAAAACTCTCTGGATGCAGTATCCGATCGCGATTTCGCCATCGAATTTATCGCTTGCGCAGCGCTCACCATGACCCATTTATCGCGCTTGTCAGAAGAATTAATCCTGTGGATGAATCCACGCTTCGGCTTCATCGACATTGCCGACCGTTTCTGCACTGGATCTTCCATCATGCCGCAGAAAAAAAACCCAGACGTACCGGAACTGGTACGTGGCAAGACCGGCCGCGTGAACGGCAATCTAGTAACATTATTGACACTGATGAAAGGCCAACCCCTGGCCTATAATAAAGACAACCAGGAAGACAAAGAGCCCCTATTCGATACGGTAGATACACTAACTCACACCTTACGCATCTACGCCGACATGGTAGGTGGCATCACTGTTAAGCCCGCAGCCATGCGCGAGGCTGCGTTGCAAGGTTATGCCACGGCCACAGACTTGGCTGATTATCTGGTGAAGAAGGGATTGCCGTTCCGTGATGCACACGAAGCAGTCGCACTGGTGGTGCGTTTTGCCGAGCAGCGCAATTGCAATCTGAGCGATTTAAAACTGGAGGAATTACAACAATTTTCAGCACTCATTGCAGATGACATCTACTCTGTGCTCACACTAGAAGGTTCGTTGGCCAGCCGCAATCACATCGGCGGCACTGCACCTCAACAGGTCGAAGCGGCCATCGCGCAAGCACGCAAACATCTCGCAGGACCAAATTAAATATGAAAAAGGCGACCTTGCGGTCGCCCAAAAATCAATACATAAAAACATTCCTCTAGGAACTTAATAACTTCTGTAGCTCTCCATTGTTATACATCTCGCTCACAATATCGGAGCCACCGACAAATTTGCCGTGGACATAAAGTTGAGGAACGGTTGGCCATTCAGAATAGTCCTTGATGCCTTGACGAATTTCCGGATCAGCAAGCACATCAACGGTAAAAAGACCGGTCACGCCGCATGCATTAAGAGTTTGTACTACATTGGCAGAAAATCCACATTGTGGAGATTGTGCTGTACCTTTCATATATAACACCACGGGATTGCTGGTTACCTGTTCTTTGATTAGCGCTTGTACGTCCATATTATAGCCTCTAAAAATTAGTTGAGTGATTCACTGGGTATATTAGCAGCACGTTCATTGCCGGGTCAAGGATTAAGCAAATGCTCACCTAGTTTTTTCTACTGACCGTCACCCTGCCCGCAGAGTCGAGAACGCACAGATTTCACAGTCGCAAAGGAGCGCATAACCATCGCTCGCCCCATATCCATTCACCCTTTTTCGTGTTCCGCTTAAACATAGTGACAAGGCTATAGCACGCCACGCTCCATCTCGTAAAGATAAATAAAGTCTGGTGCTTTTACACCAACTTTTTTCCTTATTTGCTCCAATTCTGAAGATTCAAAGAAACGCCGTGCATTGTCCAGTGATGACCACTCTGAAAAGTGGACGATGTTATTTGCATCGTTGTCGTAACGCAGCAACTGGTAGCTGATTTCTCCCGCCTGCTTTCTGATGAACACTGCTTGGTCAAATATCACTTTCCATGCTGGATAGGACTCGACCTCGTGAATAATTAACACGTGTTGCATAAACCTCCCTGATAAATAGCCTTGGTGTTAGGCCTTTATGTTTTTGGATCGCTTATATGCTGGATATCTACAAGATTCCAATCACCATTGGTGCGATATAGTCGTTTTCCTTGGTTCGGATACATCTTGTTGCAGTCGTTGTCCCATGACAAGACAGCCCAATGTTTCATCACCATCATTAATAATAGCGTGTGCCGCCGTATTTCGCGGAAAACCAACGAAATCGACTTTCTCGAATTGATAGGAACACCCTCAATGATAAGGGTGCCTTTCCCAGAAAGCACGTACACACATTACCGGCACCTTACAATGCTGGCTTAACCGCAAGCATTCCCATGTGGCTATTGTTGCGATCTTTTTCGACATGAACACAAGCCACAATTTTTAAATCTTTAAGTCCAACAAAAATAACCGAATTGAGCTTTGATATGGTTTCCGTAATTTGACTGACACTCGTTCTGCTTCCCGCCACTAAATCGGATTCATGCATCCAGCCGGACGCACCGGATTCTGGGCTATACGCTTTGTTAAATGAAATTGGCTTTTACCTCGGAATCCAAATTACTGGCTATACGGAATATATCAATGCACCTATTTCGAGTTGCCCTACGTAAAACTGAAAGACGCAAGCAATCCTGCGCGAAGCATCCCTCTCGACTTCCAGCCTGGGGCTCACTCTTCGGGCAACAACTGTGGGTTCCACACGACCTCCCAGAGATGATGATCCGGATCTTGAAAATAACCGCCGTAACCGCCCCAAAAGGTCTTCTGTGCTGGCTTGACGATAACAGCACCTGCACTTTTTGCCTGCTCCATAACGGCATCAACTTCGGCCGTGGACGAGACGTTATGACCGATAGCGAGTTCGGTGGAGTTGGGAATACCTATCGAAATTCCTGCATCGTGGGCGAGGCTTTTGCGCGGCCAAATTGCTAGTTTTAAACCGGGTTGTAAATCAAAGAAAGCTACGGCCCCATACTCAAATTCTTTGCCGACGATGCCTTGTGTTGGCAGGCCGAGACCGTCGCGATAGAAATGTACCGCCCGTTCCAAGTCGTCAACGCAGAGGGTAATAACTGTGATGCGTGGTTTCATGGCATGGCTCTTTCACTCGTTGAGGGCTGCATTTGAGACTTCATAACAGTGGGAGATATACGTCCGTAATCACCTCGTGCTCTTGCACTTGGGGACCGACATTTACGTAGTAAAAAAAGATGGGTAATTTCGCAGAGTTTCACCGCTACCGAGGAACCATACCTCGCAAAGATATACCGCTGCCGATACGTTTTCGCGTGATCCCAGATGACGCACAACGGCGCAACGACCAGCGGGAATGGCTTGTTTAATGTTATTTATTCATCATACTCACAAGGTCCGCTACGCCCTCTTCAACCCACTTAGTATTTACAGAAGTGGGGATGCCGATAGTCGAAAATAGTTCCATCAACTTTTTATCAGACTCAATATCTATCCACCATAGATTTTCATCTTGGATTTGGCTGCCAAACACCGACACATGCCCCCGTAATTTAATCTGTCGATGCTCGGCTGACATACTCCAGATATCAAAATTTCTCTTGTTTATTGTTATGATCGCAGAGTTCACATCTGGAACTACGATGACGTCATCTAAATCTTTTTTTAAATAATTCAATATTGATTGAACATCCGATATAAATGATGTGTCAGATGCAGCGTTGTAAATTTTATCTGCCGCCAAAACAGTAGCAGCACCCACCAAACCGACTGCACCACTTACCACAACTGTTGCTATTGCGGCTGCTGCTGCCACTTTTTTTAAATTAGCAAT
>JBKJQT010000070.1:0-9756 GCA_046593855.1 Candidatus Nitrotoga sp.
GCGATAAAAATGGACGATGCACGGCGGGTTTCAGCACTGGATAAAAAACTTTCGGCAAAGTCTACCTTGACCCGAAAGCGGCGTGCGAACTCCGGATCCTCCTCCTGCAACTCATAATACTGTTCGCGCGAACCAATCAGAATGATCTTAACTTTAACACTCACCGCCTCAGGTTCGAGCGAAACAGCCGCAATCGGTGAGAGAGCCGTGCCCGCCTCTTCGATTTGCAGCTTGCCGCTACGCAACAAGCGCCGCAGTGTCTCCCACACTATATCGTCGGTCAGCAGGTCGCGTAGATGCAGCATAAGGAATCCACCGTGTGCTTTGTGCAGGCTACCCGCGTGGATGCGGGTAAAGTCAGTCGCCAGCGCACCGTTACCGGCCTGATATTCAATGCTGCCGAACAGTGATCGGAATAAAGGGTTATCGTCGACGACTACCGGCGCACCACTCAGGCCATTATTGTCCACCACCAAGTTGACCTGGTAACAGGACAATATTTTGCTTAATGCCTCTTGCCGAGTTTCCTCATCGGTTTCGGAAACCTCGAACTGCTCCAGATTCTCAAGTACGTTCTCCATGACTTGATCCAGATATCCATTAAGCTTGACGTAAGCTTGGATCTCATTTTTTAATCCGTCTCTAATTCCCTGTAATTTATAACTCAACAGCGGCTTCACCGTTTGGCGCCGCAATGCTGCCAAGGCCTCATTCATAACTCGCTCCAAGGGCCGGGTTTCCTCGAAATAGTTCGTAATCTTTGCGCGCAGTTCCTGTTCAGCCTGCTCTATCTCAGCGCGGTGTTCTTGCGGCAATACAAGTACTTCATCCGCGGTAAGTGCGTAACTTTTTTTACCCGGCAGAGTAAAAACCATCCGTCCTGCCTCACGCTGAATAGCGAACTTGCGGGCTTCGGCAAAGGCTTCGAGTTCGGCATAACTCTTGCTTTCCTCTTCCTTGTAGGTTTTTTCAATGCGCTCGCTTTCGGATTTAAAACCCTGTCCTGCCAAGCATTGCGGGATTTCCGTCTGCATGGATTTTGTCATCCGAGCCAGGAGTTGACGCAGCAGGCGTCCCTGCCCGGCAGGCAAATACAGAGCCTGCGGTCTTTCCGGCGCATCAAAATTGTGCAGATAACATAGGTCGGGCGGCACTGCCATATTTGCGGCGGTTGCCTGCATCGCTTGCCTGAGCAGCGAAGAGCGGCCACTGCCGACTTCACCCAATACGAACAGGTTATAGTCGGGCTGATCCATTCCAAGACCAAAGCGGGCGGCCATTTCCGCGCGCTCCTGCCCGATCCAGGGCAGTGGATACGTCAGCAACTCTGAAGTATCAGAAAATCCCAGTGAATCGGGATGAATGGTGAAGCGAAGTTCTGCAGGAGTCAGATTAGAGATCAATATTTTTTAACAACAGAAGTTGCACAGGATTTTCGAATTGTAACCATTAATCTGAATACATTACGCTATCCATCCTTTCTTCATTCGCGTGAAAGCAGGTGAGGCCAAAATTCACCATGACGTAAGCTGAGTTTCAAAGAGTCCAACGTTTCGTAAAATGGGAACAGAAACGGAGGATGGAGATGCAAAAATTACCGAAAACGCAATACAGTTCGGAATTTAGGGAGCAGGCAGTACGGGCATGGCGAGAAAGCGGGCTGTCAGTGGAAGCCGCCGCAAAGAGTCTGTTACTGCCGAAGGGAACATTGACATACTGGGTCAAGGCTGCTGATAAAGGCAAGCTGCTCGTGATAGGCCAGCATCAGAAACCGCTTACCGAGACGGAATTAGAGCTATCCAGGTTGCGGAGAGAGCTGGCAGAAACCAGGATGGAGCGTGATCTGCTAAAAAAATGTGCGGCCTATTTCGCGAGGGAGTCGCGGTGAAATATGGTCGAATTGAATCCTTGCGACAAAGCTATCCGGTGGGATTGATGTGCCGTGTGCTCGATGTTTCAGAATGTGGTTACTACGCATGGCATGGTCGTCCACCGTCCAGGCGCAAACAAGAAGAAGCGCGGCTGAAAGTGGAAATTCAGGCGGCACACCAGCGGACACGAGAGACCTACAGTGCCGAGCGCCTGCACAGCGACTTGGTCGATCATGGCATACAGGCGACGCCGTACCGGGTTCGGAAGCTGCGTAAAAACCTTGGACTGCGCTGCAAACAGAATCGCAAATTCAAGGTGACCACCGATTCAAGGCATAAATTGCCGGTCGCCCCTAACCTGCTGAACCGGGAATTTGCGGTCAGTGTGCCGAATAAAGCGTGGGTATCGGACATCACCTACATCCAGACCGATGAGGGCTGGCTGTATTTAGCTGGTTTGAAAGACCTGTTTAACGGCGAATTGGTTGGCTACGCCATGAGTGAGCGCATGAGCCAGTCCCTAGTTATGCAAGCCCTGTTCCGTGCGGCATCGACCAAGCGTCCACCCAAAGGACTGGTTCTTCATTCAGACCGAGGCAGTCAGTATTGTGCCAGTGATTACCAGAAGCACCTCCGCCAGTTCGGCATGGTGGCTTCGATGTCACGCCGTGGAGATTGCTGGGATAATGCGCCGATGGAAAGCTTCTGGGGAACATTGAAGAACGAACTGGTACATCACTGCAGGTTCGAAACGCGGCAGCAAGCAAAACAGGAGATCAGCGAGTACATCGAGGTCTTCTACAACAGGCAACGCAAGCAGAAAAGACTGGGCTACCTGTCGCCTGCAGTATTCACGCAGCGATACTACGCAACATTCCTCGCTGCTTAACCCGTTGGACTCTATGATTGACAGCAAAGGTCACAACGTTCTGGATGAAACCAATACTCCAGTACCGTGACCTTCGCATGAAGGTGTTTGCCGACTTCATTTTCTATGCTCAAGTTGTGAACGCAGACGGACTAAACGACCGAATGAAGGCACTGTACGAAGAACGCATCACATCAAATAGACGACATTCGGCAGACCTTGCCTCTTGTCTCACTGAACTGCCTTCTTGGTACAGGTGGTGGCTTCATAGGAAGGGTCAAGCTCCCGAAAAGGCGGCAAGCCACCTGATTGGCTACTCGAACACTACTGAATATGAGGCGGCGGCAAAGGTAATGAGTGCAATCAAGAAGGCTCTCGGGTTCAAGGGTGACGACGAATGAAGTTGCCGCATCGACCCGGTCGCGTGGAACCGCGCGCGGTCAAGCGACGATCAAATTCAACGCGCCTGATGCAGACTCGGGCAGTGCTCAAAACACAATTACAAGCCCAGCGCGACCGCCAAATGGCGGCGGCGGCTTAAGCTAGTGCCATTGGGTTAGCGCCCCTTTTCCCGCGAGCTTTTAGCCTGTGCGTTTCTCAAGCCATGTATCTATCGACCATTTTCCAAGACCGTGAAACAGCAACACCGCTAACAACAAGCCCCAGTACATGTGTTGCAGCAAGCCCGCTTCGCTTATTTGGTCATAGTATGAGTAAGCAGCAACCGCATTCAGAATAAACAAGCCCAATGCAGCGAAACGTCCGAACAAACCAAATATCAACAATACCGGAAGCGCCAATTCCGCACCCGTGCCAAGGTATGCAGCTAAATCGGGAGACAGCAAGGGTACTTTGTATTCCTCGCGAAATAGGTACAGGGTGCTGTCCCATGTCTGTATCTTGGTCAAGCCGGATTTGAAGAACACGTTCGCTAGAAAGAGCCGCAGCCCCATATCCAGCGCAGGCGTAGCGAGCGCCAACCAACTACTACTGCGGTAATATAGACTTAGACTGTTGCATAGTAGGTTCATCACTATTGCTCCATTTTGATTGGTTTTGGGTTTGTTATTCCGGCAAAGACAGGAATTCGATACCATTAAATGACTGGATGAGAAACATTTGAGGTGTCGAAATTGATTAACACGCCTTGAGCGAGCCAGTGGCGTAACGTGGTCGCCAGATCGAAATCCGGGAAGAGTGATAGCGTCGCATTAGTCGCTATGCCCATCGCGTTGCCTTGTTGCAATAGCACCAACCAATGATGGCTTGCCGCTGCGATGTGGATGATCTTCACACTTAACTCGCTACGATGCACCAGCAGGTTTTCGCCACCGCTGTCCAAGTCGATATGGAAATCTGCAAGTGCACCATTCTGATGCGCCTGCCAGATTGCAGCGATGGGGTACATAGAGGTGAACAGCGTGCAGCCTGGATTTAAATGCCAGTGCAGTTCGCCATAGGATTCGGGTGCAACCATCGCCAAGCTCGTCAGGTCGAACGGCATAACGTCATCGGCAAAATAGGAACGGTGATACGCCCACTCCAGCCGCGCCATATCCGGCAGATACGCCAAGTGTTGGGTGTTCTCAAAGTTCGTCAGGAACTCCGCCATCTCACTGCCATAGCGATGCATATTGCCGCTTCGTGAAGGATACTTCTCGATGAAGCATTTCGCCAACAAGCGGAAAAAATCTTCACCTACCAATAGCCGTATTACCGGATAAGCGCCTGTCAAGGCGTCGTGCAAATTGCCGCGATAATTATTGCGATATACTTCGATGCCACGTGCCTCGGAATAGCGTGAGCAAATGATCTCGCCGGACGCGAAGTCTGCTCCGTTGCGAATCACTGCGGAGAATTGTGCCAGAGTGTTAGTCCGGTTTGTCATAAAGATACTTTGGATATGCCCATTATTTCGAAAATCCAAATCCCAGCTCAATTTCCCATTGGAAGAGAAGGTGGACTGAGGTAACACGAAGTAAATTGTTACAATTATTCATAGCCCGTCCATCCGCTGCTGAGCCTTCTGCTTCTCATCCTGCAACACCGAGAGCGCCGGAATATCCAAATCCCATTCGATCAACGTTGGTCGCTTGCCAATGTGGCGCAACGCCGTCTCGTATAACATCCATGTCTCATCGAACACCGGCGCGCTGTGCGTGTCCACTAAACACCCTTCAATCAAACATGGCCCAGCGAGGTGATATTCACCAACCGCTGCCGCAGGTATGCCATGAATGAAAGCGTTTGCGTCTAATCCCATGTTCACCGTGTTAACAAACAGATTATTCACATCAAACAGAATGCCACAGCCGGTGCGCGCCACTAGTTCTGACAGGAATTCTTCTTCGCGCATTTCGCTGCTGCTGAACGCCAAATAGTACGAAAGGTTCTCAATCAAAATCCTGCGCTCCAACGCATCCTGCACCTGTTGCACTCGAGTGGCGACATGAGTCAGCGCATCCTTCGTGTAAGGGAAGGGCAGCAGATCGTTGATGGCTGTGCCCGCAAATGTATTCCAGCACAAATGTTCGGAAACACTGGCAGGCTGCACGACATCGCATAACTGGCATAGTTCTCGTAAATGCCTCGTATCCAAGGGATCGGGTGATGCGAGTCCCATGCCGACACCGTGCAAACTAATCGGGTAGTGTTGTGCTACCTTCAGCAGCGTGTGCAATGGTGCACCGCCACCAAAAAAATTCTCGCTGTGAACTTCAACCCAGCCGAGGGTGGGTAGATGTTCCAGTACTTCTTGATAGTGAGGTGCCCGCAAGCCGATACCTGCGATACATGGCAAGGTGTGAGTTGCGGGCTTAACCATTTACATAGCTTTCAGCGTACCGCCAGCGAGTTTATCGCACGTACCCTTGGGTACTGCAACGAAATCCATGGCGTCATTGTTTTTGGAAGCCTGACCCGCGCAGGAATGAGCACTCTTGTTGCTGGAGCAATCATTTTTGCCTGCTTTGGCAACGCCAAAACATTTCTCTGCATCCATCTTCTTGTCGGAGGCGTTTGCATTTCCAGTGGTCAGGCCCAGCATCAATAAACTGCCGATGGCAGCGGTGAGAATTTGATTGTTGTTCATAATAATACCTTTCGTTGGTTTATAAATTATGGAGTTCTTGTCTCCAGCCATTAGTCGGAGAACGCCTGGCTTCCTTACAAATAAATGCAAAGATTCAGTTTTGTCGTTTAGTTTACCCGCCAGACAACTGCTGCAAGCAGCATGACGACCATTATCCCCAACATCATTTTCATGAATGTACATGCCACGTTTTTGCTTGCAACCGACATTCATTAAACACATTGTTGACATTTTTCAATCTCCTGAAAATTATCCATGAAAATAACATGCACATATGGAAGCTTTCTTCCGTCTTCCTGACCTTTAGTCGCGCCAAATTAAAAATTATTACAAGCAACTGAAAAATTGATATGCTGAACCTGTAAAAAAAAGAATCGACTTCAATAAATAATCCATTGACCACCAATAATCTTGATGCCGAATTAGCATCGTTGCGCTATGGGATGTTTAAATTCGCTCGGTTGCAAATACGTGACGAAGCCACAGCCGAAGATGCAGTGCAGGAAGCTTTGACTGCGGCACTGTCATGCCAAAAACAATTCAACAATCGGGCCCATCTCAAAACTTGGGTATTCGCTATCCTCAAAAACAAGATCGTTGATATCATCCGTGAGCGTGTTCGTTCACCCAGTAGTGCCCAAGCCGTTGAGGATATTCCGGCGGATGCCTACGAGGATTTGTTTAACGAGAACGGCCACTGGCAGGAGGATGCACGTCCATCAAGCTGGGGCAATCCGGAGAGCAGTTTTTCCAGCCAACAATTTTGGCAGGTATTCGAAATTTGCTTGACCCGTCTTCCGGAAAATACAGCGCGTGTTTTCATGATGCGCGAGATGCTCGGTTTCGAAACTGAAGAAATATGTAAGGAATTGGCGCTCAGTCCGACTAACTGTTGGGTAGTATTACACCGCGCAAGGATGAATTTGCGACTTTGTCTTAATGAGCGCTGGTTTAATGTGGAGAACACAAATGCTGAACTGTAAACAAGTTACGGCACTGATATCGTTAGGAATGGACAAAGAGCTAACTATGCTACAGAAGATGGGTTTGCGCTTTCACCTGATGATGTGCAGCGGTTGTCGTAATTTCAGCAAACAAATGGATTTTTTGCGCCAGGGGCTTCGTAAATTCCCGGCGAACCACCCTGATACTTATTGATCCGCAGTGTGGATGTTTGAACTTTATTCGCACTGAAACATTAACGGTACATTAGGACTTCAACGCTTCAATCCGAATTGCCGACTTCAAACTTCACTTGGCCGGATCAATAAGCATGACAAAAGGCAAGCGTTTACAACCTGGATCCGAATCATAGGAAACGCCGCTCTTTTATTTTGCATCTTCTGTCTTCCTCGGCCAGCCTTGTCGGTCATTGCCTTGGCTCGGGTATCAAGATTCGCGCATTGCCACTGGAGTCATTGGGAGCAGGGAGTGCCCTTGTTTACAGTGATCAAATATCGCATGCGCGGTTTGATGAAGGAGGGCAGTCATAAGACGATTCCCTCCTCTACCTCGCTCCCTCAAGCCGCGCCATGATGTATCTACTTCCGCCAAAGCCACAGCAACAGAGTCAGCAGTAACGACACCAGCAGGCACGTCATCAACGGGAAGTGGAAGCTGAAGTTCTCGCGCGTTATAGAGATGTCGCCGGGTAGCCGCCCGAAGGGGAACCGGGAAAGCCAGGGCCAGAGGAGGCCGATGACCAGCAGCACGATGCCCAGAACGATGAAGACGCGCTGCATCGCCTATCCCCAACAGATACACGCCGGATATTTATCGGCGTATCGGTGGGTGAATTCAGAAAGTGCCATGGGATGGATGCTCCGGTCAGTTAGCTCTTGAGGTCACGATAGAAGTTCTCGTGCGGGCCGACGGCCTCGAGATAAATCAGCCACAATTCTTCATCGCGGGTGTAGCCCAAAAGATACAACTGGTTTTGACTGTGAAACTTGTAGACATAGAGTTCCGACAAGTCGCCCTTCTTGCGATCGCCCTGGTCGGGATCGGCAGCGCTGACTTCGACCGCACGATCCACGTCGTCTAGCAGGTTGTCGTGCAGCTTTTTGTAGGCGCGCACAAAGCGGCGGGTCTGCCGCACTTCCCAGCTCATTTGCGGGAACGCGGCACGAAGGGTGTGGCGTCCTCGCGCGGCTCGGCCATCGCTATCAGGCTCTCGGCGATGAAACTCGCGGGCAGATCGGGATTGTCCAGCGCGGCGCGGCCGACCTTGGCCCAGAACTCGATTTGCCCCTGTACGGTGCGAAATTCGGCTTTGGCCGCAGCCCTCGCCTGCTCGACAAGAGTCTCATCAATGCGCACTGAAACGCTCATTTCAATCTCCTTTGATGATTTACCACAATTGTAGTTACATTGGAATAATATAGCAATTATGCAACCACTCGATTTTGCAGCGCGTCTTTACAGAACGCACCTCCTCGGCAACTGGGTCGGGTACTTTCCGCGATTGCGCGCCGTAGCTTTTGCACACCGATAACGGTCAGGGTTTGCCGGCCTTCGATTTGCGACGGGCTGTGGAATTTTCGCAACGGTCGGGACCGCTTGCCGTGGTGATGTCAAGCATGAAAGGCAATAGCGTTTCACGGTTATCTACCAGTTCGGTGTTATTTGGAAAATGTTTGGCGAATAGAGGCTTCATCAAAAATGGACGATGCACGGCGAGTTTCAACGCCCAGTAATCTCATTTATCCCTTAAGGCATGCGTAGTCGGAATATCGCTATTCCGAACTGGGATATGTCAGTTGGCTGAGCCCTACGCCGATTGGCTTACTAAGCAAAAGCTGGCAGTATAAGAAATGCTGGGTACTCTAAAAATCTTGACCTTCTATAAACATAAACCAAGACAAGCTCATAATTCGATCAGTACGCGCTTGCGCCAATTTGCTCTCAACTTGTTGCTGACCTGTGCCCAAAAATATATTGGACTTAGCCATGATCACTTTCAAACGCAAAGTTGCACTCAAGATTGCGATGGTATCGCTTACTCTTGCGAGTATTGCCAGTCCTTTGGCTTGGTATGTATCGCGTTTAAATGCCGAGAAAGGCATCGTCTCTTTTGCCATGGAAGAGTCACACCGTCTGCTAATGCACCGACGCGACTCTCATGAAATAAGCATAAATACAGAAAAGGCTGCCCGCAGCTTGGTAGGAGGATTATTTGAGATTGCGGAAATCTACGATTCAAACGGAGTCAAACTGGCCGAGGCCATGACTCCTGAGGGGCAATTGCTTGAGCAGGAAATCCACCATCACGCGCCACCAAGCTATCAGACTTCAATGTATGAAAGCTTTAATTTGTCCGCAGATCGTTGGGTCTTGCAAGTGTTTACGCCCTTGCGGGAGGAGAATGGAAATCTGGCGGGCTACTTCGAAGGTACTCGCCTTGTCCCCGCGTGGCAGAAAAAACAGATTCTGGTGGATTCCTTTACGGTCGCTTTAATGGTGGGATTGGCATCTTTACTTTGTGGCGGTGTGCTATTTCCCGTCGTGATTCGTCTCTCCTCCGAAAACCAACGCAAAACTCTAGAATTGCTTGAATCGCATATTTCGATGATGGAAGCGCTAGGGCGTGCGATTGCAAAACGTGATTCGATTACCGGCGCGCACAACTATCGTGTGGCATGGGTTTCCGCCATACTAGCCGAGACCCTCGGAATTAAGGGAGACAGAATGCAAGCATTGATTGCCGGCAGTTTTTTACACGATACTGGAAAGATCGGGATTCCCGATGCGATTCTGCTCAAGCCAGCAAAGCTGACAGAGGATGAAATGAAAGTGATGCGCACTCACGTTACAATCGGCGAAGAAATTATCACTGGCAGTGGCTGGCTAGATGGCGCTAGACAGGTAGTAGCTGGCCACCATGAAAAATGGGACGGCTCAGGGTATCCGCGCGGACTAGCCGGTGA
>JBKJQT010000169.1:0-3750 GCA_046593855.1 Candidatus Nitrotoga sp.
GATGAGCGTACTGACAATTGGAATTCCACAGTCGGACATGGTAGCGACTAGTTGCGAACTGGCATTGCCCAGTGCGGTAAGTGTCGTCGGGGAACTGGCATTCAGTGTTAGGCTTAGGCCTGCATTATTGAAATTTAATGTGGCAGAAACCATGCCCAGGTTGGGCAAGTCAAGATGGATTTGTGTAGTCCATGGCTGCTGGTTATCTGTTGCAGGAGTTTGTGAAGCTTGTTCGTGAATTTTCCATTGCATGGCTTGGCCTGGCCAAATATTACCTTGCCATAACACCTGCTGTGTTTCCAGTGCGTTGATTTGCTGCTGCACGAGTGGTTGTAGATGGTGGGGAATTAATGGAATTTTTCCTTCCGCTGAGGCTGCCGTATTTAATTGGCTTGCAGAGGATAGGTTACTGTCAGGCATAGACAATGCTTTAACGTCTGTTGAAGGTTTCGCTGTTGCGGAATTCTGTGGTTCTAGGAGAAGTTGCGAAGTGCTGCGCGCGCCTTCCAGCCATTGAGCCTGATGTGATTCATAGAATAGTCCACTGTTACTCAAAGCATCGTGCAGCAGTCCGGCCAGTTGCCCGCTTTGCGTTGTCTGGGGTGTTGTCCACAGTGGCGCACTTTTCATCGCGCGCATATCAATTTGCTCGCGCGGTTGCTGGGATAGAGCTGATAGCAGCCTTGATACCGAACTTAATTGCTCCTGTGTGGATAACGGGTTGTTTGAAGCGGACATGCTAAAGGTCAGGCGGGGAGTGGTGGCGATGACTTGCAGTTTGACCGTGTCGCCACTATGGATAAAATCTGGAAGCAGCATTTGAGTAAGTTGTTCGCCAACACGAACATTGAATAAACCCGGGGATACTTGATTTTGTACCATGCCCTGAATTTTTTGTCCCGGCTCAAACTGCCCCGTTTTAGGTGCAGTGTCAATAGCAGCTGCCGGAAGCGTTTTTTGCGCTAGTGCGAGCACCTTGAGTGAATTCAGGAGATTGACAGGCAGCATGTGCATTTAGCGTGTTATGCAGAGTGCTACAGTAACCTCCCGCTTTTCCTAAAGCACGGTTATCTCTGCGAGCATTCTAAATTATTAATATTCGCTGGAGTAGGTTTGCTGCAAACGGCGCTCTTGCCCCGTGCTATGCATGATGCGCTGTAATTGCTCAACCCACGGTTCAGTTTGGTTACGGATTTCCGCATCGTCTGCGAGGATTTTACGGATCAACTCCACTTTACGCAATCGTATACTCTCGTCGGGCGAGATGCCCATATCTTGAGTTTTCATAATTGCTACATGGTGGCTACACTTTTTCTCCAATTCCATTAACTGATCCCATTGGCCATCTGTGGCGGCTACACGCATCTGGGCGGTGATAGATGAAAGAAATTCGTAATTCTCGATAACTGGATCCATGGTCTACTTCCTTTAATCTTGGTTTGTTGATTGCATAACTGTGTTGTTGACCATTTCGATTTGCCTTATGTTGCTGGTATAACCAAGTATCGTCACTCAAGGTATCGGCTAGTGTTTTGAAAACTTTAACTTGGTTCCAGGAATTTTACCCGCTCTACCGTAATGCGTTAGAGCGGGTAGGCTCTTATTCACTGCCTATACACCTCCATAAGCTGACATGGCATGTCTGGCGGTTGCTGACTGTAGGGGGGTGGAAATTGTTGATTGAACGTTGACTACCTGCGTTTTAACAGTGGAGACTGCCTGTTGCCGCGTAATGGTGGGTGAAGCAGGCGAGGTGGATGTGGTTTCTGGGCGTATGCTTTCCCAAGCACCTTTCAGATCTTTCAATAGGCGAGCAACTTCATCCAGGGCGATCTCGTCGTTCTTCAAGTTGGCGGTCAGCAGGCGGTTGGTCATGTAATCATACAAGGCCGCGAGGTTGTGTGCCAATTCGCCGCCCACGTCTTTGTTCAGACTGGCTTTCAGGCCATCATCAATGATCAGAATGGCTTGGGAAATGGCAGCACCTTTGGCGGGAATATCTTTACGCAACATTCCGTTCTTTGCATTGACAATGGCCAATAATGCGCCCTGAAACAACATCAAAATCAGCTGGTGCGGATCTGCTGCCGCTACGCCGGATTCGATGCCTACTTTGTTATATGTTCTGATTGCAGACATTGTGTTCATGATTTTTCTCTCTTAAAATTTTGGTAAGTTGGCAAGTTGCTGGGTTAGGTAGGTGCTGGTCTGATTCATGCTAGTTAACATGGCATCCAACGCACTATATTGCATGCGATAGCGTTGCTCGATGCCGACCAGTCGTGCCTGTAATGTGGTGCGCCGGGTGCCGATGTCTGTAATGGATTTGCTGATACCATTGGTACGACCTACCAGAGTTCCATCGCCAGCAAGAATGGATATTGACCATTTATTCAGCGAATAGGCGTAGCCTTGTGAGTAGTTAAGTGTGCCGCGTGCCCCTAATGCTCCGCCGTTGATGCTGATGCTCAAATCTTGTGGGTCGCCGCTGGCTGCGGTCAGACTTTGACCAGAACCTGTTGCAGTCGTCCCACCAATGGTGCCGGCTACATTTATCCCGGCCGTCTGTATCGGCGCACCGCCCATTAAGTCGAGCGCTCCGTTGCCACCGCTGATGGCGACACTGGAGCCAGAACCATAATTGGCTGCGGTCACCGAAAGCACGCCGGCACTTTGAGTGACGGCAACCGAAATGCCTGCTGTAGATAGCCCGCTCGCGCTGTTGATTTTTGATTGCAGTTCGGTCGCTAGCGACTGTGCAGTATAGGTAGCAGCGGTCAAAGTTACGGAAGTACTGACCCCGTTGATGATAAAGCTTACTGTGTCATTGGTGGCCGCAGTGATGGTGGTATTGGCAGCGGCTGATCCAACGGCTGTGCCTTTTGTAGCCAATTGGCTGATATTAACCGCATAGTTTCCAGGTTTGGTGGCGCTGCTCGCAGAATTAAAGCTGACCAGGCTATCCGTGCCTTTGCCCACTGCGGCAAATAAACCGGCAATGTCATTAAAGTTGGTGGAAATTGCGTTGTTAAGCTTAGTGCTATCCAGAGCCAGTGAGCCATCTTTTTGGAAAGAAACGCCTACCTGCGAAAGTGTGGTCAATGCGCCAGAAGTACCTGTAATGGTAGTTGTTATTGCGGCGCGCAATTGTGATTGCAGAGAGCGTACTGTGCTATCGCCTTGCAACAATGCACCTGTTTTGGTTGCAGGATTGTAAGCGGATACTGTTGTCAGTGTAGAAGATAAATCGTTGTAAGCCTTAACGAATCCAGAGATGGAGTTACTAATTGCAGCGGTGTCGCGTACTATTGTCAGGTTTGTCGCTGAAGTAGTGGTTTTGTTCAGGTTAAGGGTCACTCCTGGAATTACGTCAAAAATGGTGTTGGAGCTTTTGCTCACCGTTACGCCGTTCACCTTGAAGTTGGCATTCTGAGCAGTGACAGTCTCCGCGAGATTTTGTATGCCAGCCGGATCGTTGGCCAGCAGGTTACTTACTGCGGTGTCGCCCGTCACGCTGATCTTGAGGCTATTGTTCGCGCCATTGTTATCCGAAGACAGTGCAAGACGATAGGGGGTGCCGCTACCATCGTTAATGATGGTAGCTGTTACGCCCATCTTGCCAGCATTGATAGCATCACGTATACCCTGCAGCGAGTTATTAGTGCTGTCTATGGTGATACTCTTGGTAGCGTTTCCACTGCTGGTAAACGCTGCACCGGTATAAGCTCCGGTCACGGTACTGAAGGTACC
>JBKJQT010000327.1:0-3376 GCA_046593855.1 Candidatus Nitrotoga sp.
CTTTTACAACTGCGTAAGAAGGCATTCAGCTTTAGGTAATATCGCACCATTGGCTTATGAAAAACAGTTTGCAGCTCAACAACCGATTGTGGTGTCCGAAATTACTTGACCACTACACAGCTCCCCCAAGCGGGTTAAACCCGCGACATCATGGACGGTGGATAAACCTCGTTGGACTGAACCATAGGAAAACAGAACCTATAGGGATTGTAAGGCTTTAAAGTGTGGCGTCAATCCAATGTGGTGAGAGGGCGGCATTGGGTGAAAAAGAGACTGATTATCTAGAGAGGATTTGTGACTTGTACCGACACCAAAACCCCGCACAAGCTGCTCGGCCAAAGCGCTATTCATGTTGCATGGACGAGCAAATCCCCGCCTGTTGAAACCACAAAACCGCCGATTGAAACGAGCATAAATACAAAAATATTCATGATGGTTTCTGAGGGCGCGCGTTCGGTAGCCGAAAAACCATCTTCTTTACACCCAATGGGGAAATTCCCTGCAAAACCAAGAACCGCCCTTCATGATACATCTTTGCTCAAGCTATACCAGAATGCACAATAAAAAACCCCCCTTTGTTTCAACACAAAAGGGGATTCTGGAAATCCAAATATTACTGCATATACTAATTAAAAATGTCTGTGATACCTCATAACTACTTGCTTACATCATAATTTTTTACCCTCAATATCCATTGAGGGCCATATAAACAAAATAAATCAGCCTGCCAATACTTTTTGCGCTGCAGCCACTGCCACGCCATGCTTAACCGGTGCATTCATTCTGCCTAATACGTCATCCAACGCACCGAGACATACCAAAATATTTCTTTGATTGCTGGCGTAACCCATCAAGCCTATGCGCCAAACTTTGCCGGCCATTACGCCCAAGCCCGCACCAATCTCCAGTTGGTAATCGTTTAGCAGAGTGGAACGCACGGCGGCATCGTCCACGCCATCCGGAATGGTAAGGGCATTCAATTGCGGTAGACGTTCAGATTCTGGCACCACAAACTGCAATCCCATTGCTTCCAGGCCGGCACGCAAGGCAAGGTGGTTTTTTGTGTGGCGAGCCCATGAATTTTCCAGGCCTTCTTCCTGCAATATCACCAATGCTTCATGCAGGCCATAAAGCGCATTGATCGGCGCGGTGTGATGGTAGGCGCGTTTTGTTGAACCGCCCCAATAGCTCATGACCAGATTCAAATCCATGAACCAGCTTTGCACTTTGCTCTTGCGGTTCTTGATTTTCTCAAGTGCGTGTGCGCTGAAGCTGACTGGTGAAAGCCCGGGCGTACAAGAGAGGCATTTTTGCGTGCCGGAATAAATAGCGTCAATTTCCCATTCGTCAACCTTGAGTGGCGAGCCGGCGAGTGAGGTGACTGCGTCCACGATGACCAAACAATCATGTTTGTGAGCAAGTGCCGTCAAAGTTTTGGCGTCAGACAGAGCGCCCGTCGATGTTTCTGCATGCACAAACGCAACGATTTTGGCGTCAGGATTAGCCTTGAGTGCATCTTCCACTTTTTGTGGGTCAACTGCGCGTCCCCAATCATCCTGCACCATTACCGCAATACCACCGCAGCGCTCAACGTTTTCCTTCATGCGTCCGCCAAATACGCCGTTCTGACATACGATGACTTTGTCGCCGGGTTCGACCAAGTTGACGAAGCAGGTTTCCATTCCGGCCGAGCCTGGGGCGGAAACGGGCATAGTCAATTCATTTTTAGTCTGGAAAGCGTGCTTCAGCAGCTCTTTCATTTCGTCCATCATGGTGACGAACAATGGATCAAGATGGCCGATAGTGGGGCGCGACAAGGCCTCCAGTATACGAGGGCTGACATCCGAAGGGCCCGGACCCATCAAGATGCGTTGCGGGGGGTGGAAAGATTTTATTGCCATACTCTTACTCCTTGAGGGTTACGATTAATTAATTGCGACATTTTAACTTTTTTCGATGCTTTCAGTCGCCCCTTGTTGAGAAAATGGTTGCAATAGCTCAATCCAATGCTTCACCGGCAGGCGGGCTGCACTTTCCAAATGTAACTGGCAGCCAATGTTGGCAGTGGCGATGACCTCAGCCGCGCCTTGTTGCAGCGCACTCAATTTATTTTCCAGTAGCTGCTGTGACAACACGGGTTGCATCAGGGTATAAGTGCCCGCGGCACCACAGCAAAGATGGCTGTCTGCAACTGGCGTCAGCGTGTAACCACAGTTTCGCAGGATCGTTTCAACAGCGCCAGCCAGCTTTTGCCCATGCTGCAAGGTGCAAGATGATTGATAAGCGACGCGCACACCTTTGCCGACATTGGCCAACGCACTCAAATCTTCGCGGCCAAGAATTTCGCTCAAGTCGCGTGTCAGTTCGCTGATGCGTGCTGCCTTCGCGGCGTAGTCTGAGTCGTGTTTCAACGTTTCGCCATATTCTTTTACCATCAGACCACAGCCGCTGGAGGTCATCACAATAGCTTCTGCGCCTTGTTCAATATATGGCCACCAGGCATCAATATTGCGGCGCATCATGTTATGCGCCCCATTAATATCAGCCAAGTGCTGGTTCAGGGCACCACAGCAGCCGGCCTTAGTGGCGCTGATTAAAGAAATGCCCAGCTTATCCAGCACGCGTGCAGCTGCCGTGTTGGTATTTGGCGTACTCAGCGATTGCACACAACCTTCCAATACCAGCATGCTGCGCGGATGAATTGCTTGCGGACGGGCTAACTGTAGCGATCGTTGGGCCGGGATTTTACGTTGCAAAGAGAGTGGTAATAATGGATACACCACGCGGCTAATGCCAAGCACCAGCGCAAAACGCTTGGGATACGGCAGCACTGCCAATAGAGCGCCCCGCATAATTTTTTGCCACAGCGGACGTGGCGCGCGTTCCTCAATTACCTGCCGTCCGATATCAATCAAACGGCCATACTGCACCCCGGATGGACAAGTCGTTTCGCAGGCGCGGCAGGTCAGGCAACGATCCAGATGCAATTGTGTCTTCTCGCTGGATTGATTGCCTTCCAGCATTTCCTTGATCAGATAAATACGCCCACGCGGGCCATCCAGTTCGTTGCCGAGCAATTGATAGGTAGGGCAGGTGGCGTTGCAAAATCCGCAGTGCACGCAGGAGCGCAGGATCGAATTGGCTTCGGCGATTTCAGGATTAGCAAGGAGTTCAGGAGAAATGGCGGTTTGCATAGGGTTTACAAGTTGGCGTAAATGCGCCCCTGGTTAAAAATTGCGTGTGGATCAAAACTGGATTTCAGTCGTTGATGTATGACGAGCAGAGGCGCGGGAAGCGGTTGAAATATTTCACTATTGAGCTTTCCGCCGCGGAACTGAGTGACAGGCCCGCCTATTGCAGCTATGCGTTCGCGGAT
>JBKJQT010000348.1:0-3400 GCA_046593855.1 Candidatus Nitrotoga sp.
GAACGGAGCCCGATATTGTCCGCCAGCCCTCCATCCATGAGATGCACATAGGGACGCGTGTCCTTGTCGAGATAAGCTACCCGGTTGCGTGCCCATTGATAGCGGCGGCGGTTGTCAGCATCTATCCAATGAACATCGAACACAATAGTAGCCCGTAATCAATCTGATTTTTGACACCGAGACCCACAACCAAGCTCACCGAAATAGAGGGGTTTGGTAGAATTGATACCCAAACAGAGAGGACTGTATTTCGTTCTGAGTGGACAGGGGGAGAATGGCAAAAAAGGGAAGGGAAGAGCTACGCTGGAGCAAAACCGTATTGCAATGCGGTACTCATGTTCAAGATGCTAATTCTCCAGCCCTTATACAACCTAGCCTACGAAGCATTAAATAGCAGTTTCGCGACCAGCTCTCCTTATGCATTTTTTGGCTGCAACTGCAAGGCCGGATGGCGGGCGCCAAGAGACGGCCTGGCTGTCCGGGAGTATTTAAAGACTTGAAGCTAATTGCAGTTTGTTGACGGGTTTCACGACAACTGACGCCATGGCTATGTGGCTCATATAGGCTAGAGGGTAGACGTCACCTTTGTGGAGGTGCCGCGCCAACTTAACTACGTAGAAAAAACTCCCGGATTAAAAAATACTTAAACTGGGTGGAATTTGTCGCAATTTTAGAGTTGTACACTTAAATTCTCTTAGTTATCAGCCTCATTACTATACATCAAGATTTTTAACCCCCAAAGCATTCTGTTCAATAAAGGCACGGCGGGGCTCCACTATATCTCCCATCAAAGTTGTAAAGGTTTCATCTGCTGAAATCATGTCTTCAATCTGTACGCGCAACAAAATCCTGTTTTTTATATCCATAGTAGTTTCCCACAGCTGCTCTGGATTCATTTCTCCCAACCCTTTATAGCGCTGAATACTAACTCCACGTTTAGCCTCTTCCAGTAACCATTCGATGGTCTGCTTGAAGTCGGCTACAGGTTTGCGCTGTTCCCCTCGCTTGATGTATGCGCTTTTGCTCAACAATCCATTCAAGGCGAGTGCTGTTTGTTTAATTTGAGTGTAATCACCGCTTAGCAGAAAGCTCGGCTCAATGTAGCTTACGGAATAATTACCATGCAAATGTTTTTCTAAACGTAAACGGTTTTCATCATTGGCTGGATTAATATCCGCTTTCACAATTATTTCCGGACCACAAACCTGTTGCAGGCTTATCGCACTTTGTTCTGCTTGTTCTGCACTATCCAATTGAATATCTGGCTGCTTGAGCATCGCATGCAGGGCTTCCTTCGCGATAACCCGGGATAAGCGATCTATGATGGCTTCCGCAAGGAAATATTCCTTTGCCAGATGCTCAAGTGTTTCAACTTTCAATGCTGGTAAATCTTGATCAGTATGTAGCTCGGCATTAACAAGGGCTGACCGAAGCATAAAAGTTTTCATTTCATGATCATCTTTTAAATAACGCTCTTCCTTGCCTTGTTTAACTTTATATAGTGGCGGTTGAGCAATATAAACATGGCCGCGCTCGACTAACTCAGGCATTTGGCGATAGAAAAACGTTAATAACAAGGTGCGTATATGTGAGCCATCTACATCAGCATCTGTCATTACGATGATCCGGTGATAACGCAGCTTATCCGGGTTGTACTCATCCCGGCCAATACCGGTACCCAAAACCGTGATCAGGGTGGCGATTTCCTGTGATGAAATAATTTTTTCAAAACGCGCTCTTTCAACATTTAAAATTTTGCCTTTAAGCGGCAAGATAGCCTGAAACTTACGGTCGCGCCCTTGTTTTGCCGAGCCCCCGGCAGAATCGCCCTCAACCAGATATAATTCTGATTGTGCCGGGTCTTTCTCTTGGCAATCGGCTAACTTACCAGGTAGCCCCATACCATCCAGCACCCCTTTACGACGAGTCAATTCACGAGCTTTACGAGCAGCCTCCCTGGCGCGCGCAGCTTCTACGATTTTTCCAACAATTACTTTTGCGTCATTTGGATTTTCTAACAGAAATGCCATTAATTGTTGACTGACTACCTCTTCGACAACGGGGCGAATTTCAGAAGAAACTAATTTATCCTTAGTTTGCGAAGAAAACTTAGGGTCAGGAAGCTTGACCGAAAGTACCGCTGTTAATCCTTCACGCATATCATCACCAGTTGTTTCAACTTTGGCTTTTTTAGCAATTTCTTCAGATTCAATGTACTGATTCAGAGTACGGGTCATTGCGGTACGCATAGCTGTCAAATGTGTACCTCCATCACGCTGCGGAATATTGTTAGTAAAACATTGTACAGTTTCCTGATAAGAGTCATTCCATTGCATGGCAATTTCGGCTGTTATTCCTTCTCTTTCAACAAGCGTATAAAATATATTTTTATGAAGTACATTCTTGTTTCTATTCATGTATTCTACAAAACCTTTTACTCCGCCTGTAAATGCAAAAAGTTCTTCCTTACCATTCCGTTTGTCTATCAAGGAAACTTTTACGCCATTGTTTAAGAAAGACAGTTCGCGGAGTCGTTTAGCCAAAATATCGAAATGAAATTCGACTAGTCCGAAAACTTCCTTACTAGGCAGAAAATGTACTTCTGTGCCGCGTTTATTTGTTTCACCTGTTACTTTAAGCGGTGCAACTGGTTCCCCCAAATTGAATTCCATAAAATGGGTCTTATTGTCTCTGTAGATTGTCAATCGTAACCATTCGGACAATGCATTCACTACCGAAACTCCCACCCCGTGTAAGCCACCTGAAACCTTATAAGAATTTCCATCGAATTTACCGCCGGCATGTAACACCGTCATGATTACCTCTGCTGCAGAACGATTTTCTTCTTCATGAATATCTGTTGGAATACCACGTCCATTATCTGTCACGCTAATTGAATTATCTGGATGAATAATTACTGATATTTCGTTGCAATAACCCGCTAATGCTTCATCCACCGCATTATCAACTGCCTCAAAAACCATATGGTGTAAGCCACTGCCATCATTAGTATCCCCAATATACATACCCGGACGTTTTCTAACTGCTTCCAGTCCCTTGAGAACTTTGATACTGGTGGAATTATATTCATTCATTATTTTCTTTCATTTGTTTCACGTGAAACATTGAGAATGCATTTATAAATATTACTTATTCCAAATGATATTTTTAAATACTATAAAGTTAGGTTGTAGTAAGCGATTAAATACATCCAAAATGTAAAAAAAATTAAGTTTGTATTTTTTAATTTTAATAACCCAATAATTTAAAATTTATTCGTTATTAAAGGCTATGTCACAGTTAAATAGAGGTCTATACTATCGCCCTATCAAACAATGAGATAGGTGTTACGATGAAAACCGAAGATTTCCAAGTAATGTCGGCAGAACTCGAAAAACTG
>JBKJQT010000368.1:0-2831 GCA_046593855.1 Candidatus Nitrotoga sp.
AGTGGAAGCCGATGAATCGGATGCTTCGTTTTTGTACCTGCAACCCATCTTGGCTGTAATTACCAACATTGATGCCGATCACATGGAAACATACGAGCATGATTTCTCGAAGCTGAAGCAGGCATTCGTGGATTTCGTCGAACATTTACCATTCTATGGCATGGTCATGGTGTGCGTGGATGATGCCAACATACGCGATATTCTGCCCAGTATTAGCAAGCCAGTTACCACTTACGGTTTTGCCGAAGACGCGCAAATCCGCGCGGTGAATGTGCGCCACCAAGATGACAAGATGCGATTTACCGCATTATGCCGACAAAACGGGCAGCCACGCGATCTGGATATCATACTCAATCTGCCTGGGCAACATAACGTACAGAATGCACTGGCAGCAATCGCCGTGGGGATGGAAGTCGGCGTAGCAGATGATGCCATCGTTAGCGCACTCGGTGAATTCGAGGGCGTTGGTCGGCGTTTTCAGCGCTACGGCGAGATTCCACTGGCGGGCAATGATACCTTTACCCTGATCGATGATTATGGCCATCATCCCATCGAAATACTAGCGACAATCAATGCTGTGCGCGGGGCATTTCCGGGGCGGCGCTTATTGCTGGCGTTTCAGCCCCATCGCTACACGCGTACGCGTGATTTATTTGAAGATTTCGTCAAGGTATTAAGCGGGGTGGATGCGCTGCTGCTAGCCGAAGTATATGCCGCAGGCGAAGCACCCATCGTAGCGGCAGACGGGCGAGCACTGACGCACGCGTTACGTGTGGCCGGGCAAAGCAAGGTGCTATTCGTGGAGCAAATTCAAGATATGCCTCAGGCCATTCTGAATATGGCACAAGCCGGGGATGTAATCGTCACTATGGGAGCAGGTTCGATCGGTGGGGTAGCGAACACGCTAAAAAATATAGCTACAAATATTGGCGCATCACTTAAATGAACATGATCGAGCCCGCACAATTTATTACAGAAGCGTTGCGCGGAACGCTAAGCAGTGACGTTGCTATGAGTCGCCATACCAGTTGGTGTGCTGGTGGCCATGCTGAGCGAGTCTATCAACCCGCTGATCTGGCCGATTTGATTGTTTTCCTGCGTACCTTACCAGCAGATGAACCCGTGGTCGCGGTGGGATTGGGTAGCAACTTGTTGGTACGTGATGGCGGCTTACGCGGTACGGTGCTGCTATTACATGCGGCGCTCATCGAAATGCGTATCGAAGCGGATGGATCAATCTATGTGCAGGCTGGTGTATCCGGTGCCAAGCTGGCTCGCTTCGCAGCGAAACATAACCTGAAGGGTGCGGAATTCTTCGCCGGAATACCCGGCACACTCGGCGGGATGTTGGCAATGAACGCTGGCTGCTACGGTAGCGAAACTTGGAACGTGGTGGCAAATGCGCAGACGATAATGCGTAGCGGAAAACTATTGGAACGTAATCCGAATGACTATGAGATTGGCTATCGACATGTTGTGTTGCGAAAGAAGGGTAAATATCTCGAGCACGACGACGATCACATTCCTAATACCTTGCCTTTTCACCAAGACGAGTTTTTCGTCGGTGCGAGACTGCGCTTGCTAACTGGTGACGGCGAAATAGCTCGCCGCGAGATTAAGTCGCTGTTATCCAAGCGCATTGCCTCCCAACCCTTAAACCTGCCGAATGCTGGCTCGGTGTTCCGCAACCCGCCAAGTGATTATGCGGCACGTCTGATCGAGCAGTGCGGGTTGAAAAGCTTGCAGATCGGCGGTGCGCGCGTATCGGAACAGCACGGCAACTTTATCGTGAATGTGGGCGGAGCCAGAGCGGAAGACATTGAAAATCTAATTAAAAAAGTACAGGTGAGTGTGCAACACAAAACTGGCATTTGCCTGCACCCGGAAGTGCGAATCATCGGCGAGTACGCGAACACTCATGAATAACCCATACCTTTTCCCACACTCTCTACCCCCTGCACAACATGGAAAAGTTGCGGTCTTGTGTGGCGGGCGCTCTGCCGAACGCGAAATCTCGCTTAAGAGCGGTGCCGCAGTACTGACTGCGCTACTAAAAAGTGGGGTTGATGCCCAGCCATTTGATCCTGCCGAACAGGATTTACAGAAGCTGCTGGAAGGTGGTTTTCAACGCGCTTTCATTGCGCTGCACGGACGCTTTGGCGAAGACGGCACGATGCAAGGTGCACTTGAATTGATGAACTTACCCTATACCGGTAGCGGGGTGTTGGCCTCGGCGCTGGCCATGGACAAGTGGCGCAGCAAACTAGTGTGGCAGGCTGCAGGGCTGCCTATCCCGGCTTATGGGATGCTCGATGCAGCCAGCGATTTGGCTGCAATAGTGAAACGACTAGGGTTGCCGCTATTTATCAAGCCAGCCAATGAAGGTTCCAGTGTGGGTATCAGTAAAGTGAAAAAGGCCAGTGAACTGCAAGCTGCATATGCAGAAGCGGCGAAACACGACAAGCTAGTAATTGCGGAGACATTTATTAGCGGAGGCGAATACACGGTCGCCATCCTTGGTGAGCAGGCACTGCCAGTAATTAAGATAGAACCAGCCAATGAATTTTACGACTATGGAGCAAAGTATTTACGCAACGATACACACTACCTATGCCCTTCTGGTTTGTCGCAAGAAAAAGAAGCTGAAATGCAACGCCTAGCACTACAAGGCTTTGCACTAATAGGCGGTGCCGGCTGGGGACGTGTAGATTTTTTGACGGACGAGGCTGGACAGCCTTATTTGCTGGAGATCAATACCGTGCCCGGCATGACCGACCATAGCTTGGTACCAATGGCGGCACGTCAGGCCGGAATGAGTTTCGAGCAACTGG
>JBKJQT010000385.1:0-5798 GCA_046593855.1 Candidatus Nitrotoga sp.
CCGCCTGCCCAAGAAGCTTCCTGTCCGACCTCACCACGCTCCAGTACGGTTACTAACGCTCCTTGCTGTAGCAAACGTTGTGCAGTCGACAACCCGGCTATGCCACCTCCAATGATTAAAAAATCGGAATTCAAATACTTAAACATTGACTAGGTTCACTATCAAATCCGGCATCACAAAATTGTTGGCGTGTACTTAAAAAATCTCCCAACGGTTAGTCCTTTTTTAATAAAAAC
The DNA here is from genome assembly GCA_046593855.1 of Candidatus Nitrotoga sp. GTDB lineage: Bacteria > Pseudomonadota > Gammaproteobacteria > Burkholderiales > Gallionellaceae > Nitrotoga. The sequence continues at coordinate 237 of JBKJQT010000385.1, forward strand.
TTATTGATTGTAAATCATAAGATCTTGGTTTTATAGCTGCTACGAAAGACATTTCCAAAAGTATTAAGGACGCGCCTAAACGTGTATTTAGATTACGGTGAAAGTACCGGAAAACGTATCGAGAATGACCTTGGTCTTTCTGCGCCAGGTTGCACAATAGCCGGTACAGAGGTAAGTGCACAGAAGTTTAATTGCACAGTCCTAAACTCTTATGGGTAAGAAATATTATTCGTAATATTATTTCTTGAAAATTGCATTCCATCTGCAATGTGAATATAATAACGAATCGTTATCATTAATAATTGTAATATTGGTTTTTTAGCGGCATGTTAATTAAGAAAAAATTAAACTTTAAGATACTTGTGATGTATATATTTCATTTTTCAATAGACAATAAAGTAGGCTTATTTTTAAGTAGAATTTCAGTGTTCAGTGTGTAATACAGAACTTTTCCATCCCCAGCTAGTGCATCCCGCGCAAGTCAATTATGGCTAGACCCTAGTCTTAACATGGAACAACAACAATGCAGGAAATCGTCTTCGACCTATGTGTGTAACGCTTGCGTTATCCGCTTATGGCTATTTCAGCTGTACAAATTACCGAGTTCAGATGAGTGTATTCGACAAGCTGTTGAAAAACCTCGTCGAATATCTACGCCGCATAGCAGATACAGCATGGTATGGGAAGCTACGGCATATCGATTTTTACAACGTGCAGAAACTTAATTTCTTGTTAAGAGGTAAGTTGAATTTTGACAAACCGGAGCAATCAATACGCGGATGCAAAATGCATGGATAAAAGTTGGGTACAGGTGTTTTTGACTGTAGCCGTGCATATCACAGCGTGGGGTGCACATAACCCACACCCGCGGAGATAAAGTTGAATCCACTTTCATATATTTATCCTGCCACTCCAGCCTCGCGCGAGCGAGCGGTTGTCGTTGCGATTGTCGTGGTGCTGCACTTGGTCGTGTTGTATCCCACGATGGCAGAATCACAGGGGGCTTCCAAGCCGATGCGAGAGATGAAGGTGACAGTTGCGATGGCTGACAAGCCTGCACCACTTTCTGCCACACCACCAACTGCTGCTCCTTCCTTGCCTGTTAAGAAACAGCCGCATGTTGCTGATCCAGTGAAGCCTGAGCCTGTTGCACAGGCAGCAGAAATACCAGTTGAGAAACCTGTCGAACCGGAAAAAGCTCCAGATCCAATAAAAATTGATACCGAAACGGCTGAAAAAATCAGGCTAGAGCAAGAAGCTGCGCTTGCCAAAGCGAGAGAGGAAGCAGAGGCTGCACAACGCAGGGTAGAACAGGAAGCAGCAAAAGCTAAGGCCGAGCAAGCCGCTGTACAAGCCAAGGCACAAGCAGAAGTCAAGGCAAGAGTAGAAAAGGAGCTTGCCCGCTTCGAGGCAATGCAAGAAGCGAGAAGAGTAAAGGCGGAACAAGAAGCAGCAGAAGCCAAAGCACAAGCAGAAGCCAGGGCACAGGCAGAAGCCAGGGCACAGGCAGAAGCCAGGGCAAGAGCAGAAATCGAAGCTGTAAGACTCCAGGAAGTACAGGAAGTAGCAAAAGCTAAGGCGGAACAATTAGCTGAGCAGGCTAGAGCAAGAGCAGATGCCTTAGCGCAAGCACAGGCCAAAGCCGAAGCAGAAGCAGAAGCAATACATCTTAAGGCGGTGCAGGAGGCAATAAGAGTCAAGGCAGAACACGAAGCAGCGCAAGCTCGGGCAAAAGCTGAAGCCTTGGCCCATGCCGAAGAGGTGCGCATCAAAACGGCGCAGCAAGCAGCAAGAGCGAGGATAGAGCACGAAGCTTTACAGGCTCGGGTAAAAGCTGCAGTTATGGCTCATGCCGAAGCTGTACGCATTAAGACGGAGCAGGAAGCAACAAGAGCGAGAGCAGAACAAGAAACTGTGCAGGCGCGGGCAAGAGCAGAAACCATAGCGCGTGCAGAAACCGAAGCCCGCCTCAAAGCAGATCAGGAAGCAGAGAGAGTCAGGTCAGAGCAAGAAGCCGTACAGGCTCGAGCGAAAGCTGAAGCCCTAGCACATGCGGAAGCTCTACGGCTCAGGGCAGAGCAAGAAGCTGCCCGAACCAGAGCAGACCATGAAGCCTCTCAGGCCAGAGCAAGGGCGGATGCCATGGCACGTGCGGAAGCCGTACGGCTTAGAGCGGAGCAAGAAGCTGCACAAGCCCGAGCAAGAGCAGAAGCCATGGCACGTGCAGAAGCCGAAGCGGCTCGCCTCAAAGCAGAGCAGGAAGCGGCGAGAATCAGGGCGGAACAGGAAGCGGCACTTGCTAAGGCCAAAGCTGAAGCCATGGCGCGTGCAGAAGCCGAGGCTGCCCGCCTCAAAGCAGAGCAAGAAGCGGCGAGAATCAGGGCGGAACAGGAAGCTGTACTCGCTAAAGCAAAAGCACAAGCGGACGCCAAAGCGCGTGCCGCAGCCGAAATGGCTCGCATCAATGCAGAGCAAAGCGAGCCAAGTTACAAAGCATTTTATCACCTGAAAAATGCGAGCCCATCATACCCGGTTGCAGCTCGTCGCATGGGTTTGCAAGGCAAGGTGATATTGAATGTAGAAGTACTGGCTGATGGTTCGTGCGGTCAAGTCAATGTGGCTCAGAGCAGCGGCCACACCATGCTGGATAACAATGCGTTGGAAACCGTGAGGTCTTGGCACTTTATCCCTGCCCGTCAGGATGGGGAGGCGATTAACAAATGGTTTAAGGTACCCATCATTTTTTCTTTGAAAGATAGCGAAACATGAACAATCTATTTTCCGTTGGTTCGCCTGTTGTAGCTGCCACACTGCTACTCCTTATTTTTCTGTCAGTAGCGACTTGGTCAATTGCCTTGCTCAAACTATGGCGGCAAGTACGGAACGATAAATCCAATCGTGCCTTCAGTGATGTCTTCTGGGCCGCACGTGACTGGCACGCTGCGGCTGAGGTAGCGCAGCAAGGTTCCAGCGACTTGGCGCGGTTGGCGCAAGCAGGTTTTGCCGAAGTGAAAAACCTAAGTGCTGAACAGCAAGATTTGAAACATATCGGTGCCCCGCAAGACGTATTGGAACGCATGCTGCGCCAGCAGGTGGAAAATATGCAACGCTATCACGAACGCGGCTTGGCCGAACTCGCTACCATCGGTTCGACTTCGCCGTTCGTTGGTTTGTTCGGTACGGTGTGGGGCATTATGCACGCGCTGCAGGACATAGGTGCAAGTGGCTCAGCCAGTCTGGATGTGGTTGCCGGACCGATAGGCGAAGCGCTGATTGCGACTGCCATCGGCATTGCCACTGCGCTGCCTGCAGTGCTAGCTTACAACTATTTTCTGCGCCGCCTGCGCGTGCAAGTAACAGAGCTGGAAAATTTCGCGCACGATTTCGTGCGGCTGGCACTTAAACATAATTTTAAACTGTGAGGTTATCATGGGAATGAGCAATTCAACGCAACAGGGAATGATGAGCGAAATCAACGTAACGCCGTTAGTAGACGTGATGCTGGTGCTGCTGGTGGTCTTCATTGTTACGGCACCACTGCTTACTCCGCAGTCGCTCAAAGTTACTTTGCCCAAAACTACAACGGTAGCATCCTCCGATCCGATAAAATTGCTTCCAGCATTGCTGACTGTGGATGCGCACGGACAGATCGAGCTTGATAACAAAGCATTGAGTGACGCGCAACTGGCAGACGTCTTAAAACAGCGAGCGGTCGATCCGGAGTTTCAAATGAAAATTGAGGCAGACAAGGCTGTGCCTTATGGCCGTGTGGCGGAGTTTATGGCAATTGCGCAACATGCCGGGGTAACCAATCTATCTTTTGTAACAATTCGTCAGTAACGAGAACTACTGATTTACTTATTTGGTGTTAATGCTACTTGATGATGAATGAAGTTACTTATTATTATTCGCAATCAGATGGGATAAAATCATCCGGTAAATTTGAACCGTCTACTCTGGAAAGCTCACCATGAATTTCTTACGCCTAACGATTTTATTCTTGTCTGTCACCATTCTTGCTGCTTGCTCTACTACTGAAAAAACTTTTGTTAAAGAGGTTTCTGGCGTATCAAAAGAATTGCCACCAGAAAATATATTGACGCCAATGCAGAAGGAGATTGAAACAGTAAGTACCAAAAAGCAAAAAAATATAAATGATCAAGATTTGGATGTACGTAAACCTGCAAAAAGTATTGAGTCATATCAGAAAGAAGCGGCCCAAGGGGATAGTAATGCCGAATATGCACTAGGTATAAAGTATCGTAATGGCGATAGCGTCGCTCAGGATTATGCTAAAGCTAGAGAGTGGTTTCAAAAATCTGCTATTCAGGGTCATGCGGCTGCACAAACCATGCTTGGTAATATGTACCGTAAGGGTGAGGGTGTAGACAAAGATACTAATAAAGCCATAGAGTGGTATGAGAAGGCCGCTGCACAGGGAGACGCAGGTGCGCAATTTAATCTTGGGTGGATGTATCGTAATGGCGAAGGTGTTGCCAAGGATGCTACTAAAGCCGTAGAGTGGTACCAAAAAGCTGCTGCACAGGGAGATCCTAGTGCGCAGTATGCAGTTGGTATGATGTATCGCAAAGGGTTGTTAGGCGTACCCAAGGATGCCGCTAAGGCAATTGAGTGGTATGAGAAAGCTGCTGTGCAGGGAGATGCGGGTGCGCAATTTATCCTTGGCGGAATGTATCGCAATGGCGAAGGCGTTGCCAAGGATGCTACTAAAGCCGTAGAGTGGTATCAGAAATCTGCTGAGCAAGGATATCCTGTTGCGCAAACTCTCCTTGGTCATATGTATCGCAGTGGCGAAGGCTCAGCTAAAAATGCAGCTAAAGCTGCTGATTGGTATCAAAAAGCTGCTTTACAGGGAGACCCAGAAGCGCAATTCATACTTGGCTCGATGTATCAAATTGGTGAAGGAACACCAAAAGATGATGTCAAGGCACGCGAATGGTGGCAAAAAGCCGCTGCACAGGGAGATTCTAATGCGCAATCTGCGCTGGCACGGTGAATCGTAATCTTCCCCGCCCAACCACAGATAATTCGCCTTTGGGGTAGCAATGACATTGTCACGCGGTAGCTGCGCAACATCATTCACCCGCCTCGCTTTACTTGAAGTTTGATTGCACGCCTGCGCCTTTTGGTTAATGTCTGCGTCGAGATATCATCAGTTAAGTTTAATAATTAGTCGTCCCTGAAAATCCCACTTTACCCATGGTAAATGTGCATCAGATACTGCCAGTCCAACCAACAACCGAATCGGGATGCCAGACCGTCCTTTTTTCGAGTAAAGATTGCCGAACTGTTCTATGGTTGTGTTTTAGTCAATCTGTCTGGCCAATTTGTACAGCGTGTGACGCTCATTCAGCATCTGATCCAGCCTCAGCCGGAAGAGGTCATCTTGGGGAGTTTGCTCGATTTTACGTGGTTTCATTTTGCAAGGAATCCGTACGCGACAGACCGGATTCTTGCAAATTCAACTTCACTTGAATACCCTTCAAAGCAAACATAAGGGCACTTCTAAAAATCCAATTTTTGTCACAATACGGCGTTACT
>JBKJQT010000407.1:0-2600 GCA_046593855.1 Candidatus Nitrotoga sp.
CCAACATTCTCCAGTCTCGCTCCTCACTATCTTGCCACTCGAGTCCTGAATATTTACTTGTATATGTTCCTTTTCATAGGGTGTTGTTTGTGCATTAACCGACGCGGTGACAATTGCCAGTAATAATGCCATTGACACAGACAGTCTGTTTTTTTTATTTGCTAATGGTTTTCTCATGAAGCCCTCACTTTTAACTTACGGTATTTCTCTGCGTTAATCTTTCCATAATTTAATGCTAAATTTGTGTAAACAATCATATTTACAGCAAAATATTGGGGAATAAAAAAGGCGCACAATCAAAAATTGCGGCGCCTTTTATTATCTGCCCTAATTATAGAGTTAGGATCAAAGATCATTTTAGGATATTCCTTATGGCAGAAGCACCTATAACGTTGGAAAATAATAGTAACAGACTACCCTAAAGCCTTCAACGTATTAAAGACTGTATCTTCACCCTCTGTTGCCATTTAACTACAATGTACAAAAATGTACATTGCTGAGATATTCGACTCATTAGTCATGATGGAAATCGTGCATACGCTTCATCAATCAGCGCGTGATACGCGATTATTGTCTACACGCACTCGATCACCGATTTTTATATCACTAACGCTACTTTGAGTGACTGTTTGAATAGTGCCGTTACTCAACCGAACACGGACACGATACTCCTCTCGACTTGCGGCTTGTGAGCGCTTTGCCACCTCGTTACCAACAACAGCACCTCCGACCGCTCCCGCAACTGTAGCTGCGGTCTGTCCTCTTCCGCCACCAACTTGATTTCCCAATAGACCACCCACCGCTCCACCGATTAAGGTTCCGGCAATATTTTTACCATCATCAGAAACCTTAATGGTCTCTATATCTTCAACCACACCATAACCAATGAAATTGGACGATTGTGAGGTGGATGGCGATGAAGAGGTATTGGTCGACGCGGGAGGATTACTACTGTTGGCACAGCCTCCCAATAACGTCGCAGCTGCCAAAGCTCCTACTAAAATAATTTGTATCGATTTCATTTATCACTCCTAAATAAGCCAGCATAGCCGGTTTTTAAAAATTAAAATATAAAACTTCAGCAAAAGCCAAGCCATGTACAGAGTCTCAGAAAAAAGGAACGCGTCCGGCTTAATAGTACGACACATTCACGCGATTATTTTTTTTCGCCGCTAACCGCATCTTGAATTTTATCTCCAGCCTTTTCAATTTGTTCTCCGGTTTTCTTGGCTGCCTTGTCAACTTCCTTACCCGCACTTTCGGCCGGACCTTCATGTTTCTGGCAACCAAATAGCGCTAACATTAAGAAACCTACTGCTAATACCGCAGGAGTGCTTTTATTTAATCTCATCATTTATTTAAACTCCAGAAAAATTGTATGACCGGCAGATGATGCATCCCCGCATTTATTAGTTGAAGATGCATCGATCGGTATTTACTACTTCTTTCCAACCTCATGACCGACAACGCCCCCAACTACTGCGCCTCCAATCGTCCCTGCAGTGCTGCCCCCTGTCAGTACATTCCCGCCAATTGCACCTGCCCCTGCGCCGATAGCTGTCTCTTTTGACATGCCCGAACAACCAGCTAAGCCAAGAAACATAACTGTGATTAATGTATTCATTGCAACTTTATGTTTCATTTTCATGTTAGTTCCTTTTTAGTTAAATAAAATTAATCGTGGCCACTAACGCGAAGCCCACATTTTTTCTTAATGAACTCAGACATTAACGAAAATTTACTGTTAGCTTTCCCTGTTAAAGCATCGCATTTTCTGAGTGGCTACTCATTATGCGCTACTTAGTCTTGTCACTGGCGGTAGAATTTGTTTCCGAAGTCTCCATTTGCGCCTTGGCATCAGCTTTTGCGGCAGTCATGGCAGCTTTAGCCTCCTTTTGACAAACATCTTTCGGATTACCAGCTAGATCATCGCATTTTTCCTTGGCTATTTTATAATCGGCTTTTACTTTGGTGACTTGGGCCTTGTAATGAGATTTCTTTGATGGTTTATATTTAGCGCTTAGTTCGGCCTCTGCAACTTCCTCCTTGCCTTTGGCTTCAGCTTTGCATATGTCTTTAGCATTATTGGCTAAAGATTTGCATTTATCTTTGTCAGATTTGTATTCCAGTTCAATACGTCCCTTCTCAGATTTATATGCTTCTTTTGTCATCGATTCTTCTGCCATCGCGTTGAAGGTAATCGCGAGACCAATTGTTATAATGCTGATATTAAATTTGTTCATGAGTTTTCCTGTAGTTTATTGTATGAAAAAAATAAAAATACATTCCGTTTTAACGCTCCGCTCAAACCACAAACGATTTATTTCTGACTTTTTTCCCATTCAGAAATTTCTTCTTCAGCTTTTTCTTTAGTGACTCCATATGTTTCCTGGATTTTGCCTGCGAGCTGATCCCGTTTGCCCGCTATAACGTCAAGATGATCATCGGTAAGTTTCCCCCATTGCTGCTTAACCTGACCCTTTAATTGCTTCCAGTTGCCTTCAACTTTATTCCAGTTCATTTTTTCTCCTTTTAAATATTAATTAATTGCTATCACTTTATTTTTTGACGCGCAATTCATTAATGACATTATTTACACC
>JBKJQT010000032.1:0-3386 GCA_046593855.1 Candidatus Nitrotoga sp.
CAGGCCAGTCTGCCTGGCAAGTGGGTTCGACTGTTACAGCCTGCGCAGTTCCCAAGCAGAAGCAAAGCGTAGCGAGAATTTGGTATCCCCAGCACAGTAAAATGCCCGCCTTGCGTCCGGTATCCACAAATAAGTATTCCATTTCTAGGTGCTTATTTCTTATGCAGACCGAGTCGTTTGCTAGCCAGATTACGCAGAGCACCAAAGGCAAGCAGAGCAACAAAAAGGCCGATTGCAACGCCAATAGCAGTTAGCAACAGTGGGTGGTGATGCAGGTGGAACCATATCCAGCGCCACCACGGTAACTCTCCTACGTAATACACATTATTAACGCGGAAACTCTCGACACCTTCGCCACGCATTAAAGCGAGGTCACCGCGGATGTATGGAACTTTCCCACCATCATTCAGGGCATCAAGAGCTGAGGTCAGTGCTGTGGGGGTATTGGAAGTAAGGGCGACGACACTACGTGATGGGCTAAGCGGTGATTCAAAGCCGATGATGGCGGCCAAAGGCCCGGAGCCAAGAAGTATGGTGCCTTCTCCGGATTTGGATGTTTTGTTCTCACTCAGTCCGAACCATTCATAAGCCATATCCATGGCTTTACCCAAAGGTGTAAAGGTGCGGCTTCCTTCTTCCAGAAGGGCCGGAAGGGATTTACCCCAACTGGCGAGAAGATCCTTGTTGGCACCGCTGGCAATCACCAGCAGATCTAAATTTTTTGCATCTTGCACTGATTTTGTCTGTATGAGTTTGAAGTGCAGGGCAGGAACCCCGGTGGAACGGCCCATGTGGCCCAGTAAAGCGAACATGGCTTCCATGTCAAAGGTGTTAGGCTGATCGGGGATGACGATCGCCGTCTCCGCGAGGTCGGCGTACTTGGTGAAAGGAAATCCACTGTTAGCAAAAAATGCCAGGTTTGGCATCGCCGCGTAGTGATATAAATGGCTTAGATCTAAAGTGGAATCTGGATCGATTGCAGCGCGCATGTTTTCTTGAGGTGAAGATTTGCAGCGGCCGTTGTCACTGAAAGGAATGGAAAACGAAAACTGAAGTTGGTTATTGCTGCCCAGGTGGAAAGCAGGGATTACCACTCCGCTTTGCTCCCGCAAGGAACCGTCATTCAGAAGAGGCAGCATCAGGTGGTTCTTTTCTCGGGTTCCTGTGCTGGACAGCAGTGGTATTGCTTCGATAAATTGGTCGTTTATTTCAATTCTCAGATTGGCATCGCCTTGTTCTGCCGGTGGCGTGTAACGGTATTTGAGGTCAATCGGCACTCCCTTCACTTCCCAGGTAAATAGATCGGCGGGCAAGCGGGCGTTGATGAGAATTGGTTCGAGAAGCTGGCCCTGGCGCTGTAGATCGGCGGGGCTATTGACGAGTTGGCCCAATGGTATGGGACGGCCTGATTGCAGCCAGTTGGGCGCATCATAAGCGACACGGCGCGGTGGATATTCCAGTGTCTTGACGGAAATTGAAGTACCAGTCATGACAGCTTTGCCCAGAACCAAGGCATCTGCGGCTAACTGCAGGTCGGCAGCATTACGACCCAGTATAAGGAGTAGCTTGCCTGTAGGATTTTCCGGGTGTTGCATCAGAGAGATGGTTGGTGCGTTTACCTTGGGATATTTAGCAAGAAATTCTGGTCGTTCGTCATTGGTCGCAAAAACCACTCCATAACGTTCTGGCAGACGATTCAGATAGGTCGGAAAGCGAGCACCGCGGTAGCTCGCCAAAGCACCAAACCAGGAGGCGATACCACCGGCCGCGCGCAGTGAACTTAGAGAGGGCTGGGTGGCAAAAACGAAAGGCAGGCTAAGCAAGCGATTGTCTCGTTGATCGAATAAGGGCGCGGGCAGCAGAGCAAGATCGTTGCGTAGCGCGATTGATTGCAAATTCATTTCCAGCGTACTCATGTTGCTAATGTTGGCCCACAAGCTGGAGTGGAGAGGAAATTCGCAATCATTGGTGTAATGACCGATGAATTGCAGGTGCAGTTTGTTAAAGTCAGTAAAGAAACGGGGGTCAAGATCAACATCAAGTTTTTGTGGACCAGCCGGATTTTCTTTAGTCACTGGCAACGTGGCCAACACTTCATCGTTCAGATATATCTTGAGGTGAGAGATATTTGGTAGCAGTGCGGGAGATAGTGTGTAGTTTAGGTGCAGTTTGGCCTTGGTGACGACCTCATCCAGCCGTACGCCCAAAGAAAGATAGGCATTACTGTTTACGCCCTTCAACTCGATTGGGCGGGAAGCGCCGATGTCCTTCATGGTTAATACTGACTGGCGGTTGGGTATTGTTGCGGCTTCTGTCTTTGGCACGAGAAGATGTGGATCTATTTGTGTGGCCCATGAAAGAGACGAGAAGCTTAAACAAAGGGCTGCGAGTAGCACGAAAGATTGGTTGAGGCTGGCAATCACAGAAAGTTTCATTTTTTGATTTTTAGGTTTTGTCTGATTTCAATTGGCAGGGGATTCAATTTTATATTTCTCATTAGTTTTTAACGTGTTTTTTACCATAACAATTTATTGTCTCTGTGTTGAATTATCAGCGAAGTTCAACCGGGATGATGAGTGGAATAAGGTGGAAAATTTCCTCTAGCTTGGCATATAGTAATACTCGAGTTCGGTAGTAAAGTTTTTTTCGCATGGTGATTGATAAAACTAAAGCCGTAGCTATTTCTAAACTTGCTAAAATATGGGCCCAATAATTATTGTACTTATTGGGTTGCCATTAGATAAATGTAACCACTGATTCATTATGGTGGTGCCCGATACAAACGGGGTGACTGATGAGGATAGCTTGCTCTATTTTTGCTTGGTAGCTATTTATTTCGAGCTGTTAATCAGTCTGTTTCTCTCCTGTTTTCTGTGAAATGGGACGTTACCCCGTATAAATATATCGGTTAACATTTCAAGAAGTTTAGGCAGTTTCTGTGTCCTATCGTATCGTTATAAAATCCGTGTCGAGGTCATCCAGGCAATTATTGAATACATCGATATAGTACAAACGACAGCGCATAGAGGTTGGGCTGCACTATCCATTACTCGCTGTATTTGAATGCTAATTAATCGAAAAAAGACTGACAGTTCGATCAAAAGTGCAAACGCGGCAGCGGTATTCTGCTGGTATTGCTTAGCCTCTCCCTAAACTCGATGCATTATTGTCTTGACTAAGTGGCTCACGATGTATTAGTGTCATAAATAAGGATTTACATTTACTTTAGAGACGCGGATTCAAGTTCGAAGTGCAACACGGATTACAACAGGCGTTCTCATTGCCTTCTTAAGTTTGATCGATACTTCTGGCGGCATCAAGGGCAAGCACCACAAGTGGCGCGGCTTAGCCGCCCTTGACTCCTCCAGAAGTATCAACCCCTTGGT
>JBKJQT010000234.1:0-4155 GCA_046593855.1 Candidatus Nitrotoga sp.
AGGCTAAAACCAAGCCGTTTACTACCTCACATGACAGCTCACTGCAGATCAACCTTGATGGCCTGTCGCTGCCAACCTATATGCCTTTTGTGCCAGTGCAGCTAAATTTTAAATTGGATTCGGCCTTGCTGGATACGCGCTTGAATGTCGATTTTAAACAAAGCGGCAGCACGCAAAATATCGTTATTAGCGGTGACGCCGGTGTCCGTAAATTGCAATTGCAGGAAAAATCGGGAGTACCGTTGGTGCAATGGGACAAACTATCGGTTGTGCTCGATCGGGTGGAGCCATTTAACAATTTGGTGCGCCTGCGCGAAATCAAACTGGAAAGGCCGGATTTACAAGTGAAGCGACTGCAGGATGGCTCGTTAAATATTTTGCATGCATTTGTCTTGCCTCCGGCAGCTCAGAAGGACAAACCCAGTAACAGTGCAAGCACAACGCCAAACAGTCAGCCCACTACTGCCAACTCCAAGCCTTTTACCTTTTCGCTCGGTCATGCCGAGATTGTGAATGGGCACGTGAATTGGCAGGATGCTACTACTAACCCTGCGTTTGGGTCTGCCGCGCTGATGGTCAAGCGATTGGATGCCAGCCTGTCTAAATTTAGCACTGAAGGAAATACGCCAGCACATGTAAATATAAATTTAGAAACCGATGCAGGTGAAATCTTAAGTCACCAGGGATCACTCATGCTCAACGGCAAATCCTTGCAAGGCGATTTGCAAATAGCAGCACTTCAGCCGCAGCACTTGCGGCCATACTTTGCCCCAGTTTTTGCCGCCGAACTGGCAGATACACTGCTGGATGCCAAATTACCTTATCAACTGACTTGGCCGGAAAGTGGCGTTAATTTGGTGCTCACTAACGCCAGTGCCCATCTGCGCAACCTGCAAATGAAGCTGCTAAAAGAAAAAGACAGCAGCATCACTGCCAAAGACATTACGCTTGATGGCTTTCAGTTTGACCTTGTTAAACAAATCGCCGTGCTCGATGGCATAGTCGTAAACGCTGCCAATATAAAAATCAAGCGCAACGCAAAAGGTGAAATCGATTTAATGGCGATGCTTGCGGGCAATCGCCCTGCAACTAAAGAAACCACGACTAACCCTGGCGCGCCTGTTAAAGCCAGCGCCTGGCAGGCATCATTTAAGCAACTGAAAATCGAGCAATCCGATATTCATTTTAGCGACGCAAAGGTAGCACCTCAAAATGGGGGCAAGCCTGCAGTGCAGCAACTGAGTAACTTAGACCTTACACTTGAAAATATTGCCTTGATGACTGAGGCTGCTACTTCAATTCCCTCGCCGTTGACTCTCAAGTTTAGTCACAACAAGCAGGGTAATCTGAATGCCAATGGCACCCTGGCATTACGTCCGTTCGGCGTTAATCTTAAAATCGATAGCAAAAAGCTTAGTGTAAAGGCATTCCAGCCCTATTTCGCAGACCAGATTAATGCCATTTTTACCAACGGCAATCTTAGTACCAAGGGCAAGCTGATGGTGCAATTACCTGAGCGTCGACCGCTGCGTGCCAGCTATGTTGGCTCAATCAACTTGGCCGATATTCAGGCGTTGGACAAAATCAGCGGTGATGACTTTATGCGTTGGAAATCGTTGTACATCGGCAATATAAACGCACAAATCAACACACAGAAAACCCCCTTGGCAGTATCGCTTGGCAACATTGCGCTTTCCGATTTTTATGCACGAGTTATTGTCAATACCGACGGACACCTTAATCTACAGGATATCGCAACAAAAAATGACCAGGGGCAACCCACTTCCACCAGTCTGACACAAGCGACAACTTCAACAGAAAATTCTACGGAAGTTGCTGCTGTTGAATCATCTATGCCAAGTATAACTGCGTCAGCAAATGTAGCTGCCTCAAATGTATCTTCTGCCGCTGTCCCAGCACAGACGGCAGGTGAAGCGTCGGCTATTCAAAATGTAGGTATCAGACCATTGATACGCATTGGACAAATTTCTCTGCAAGGCGGCAATATCTATTTTTCCGACAACTTCATCAAGCCCAGCTACAGTGCTAACCTGACTGGTCTGACCGGTTCGGTTTCAAAGGTTGAGTCTGACGACCCCACACCAGCCGATCTCGTCATAAATGGCAAAATTGACGATGATGCTGCGTTGGAAATTATTGGTAAGATCAACCCGCTTGGCACGCAATTATTTCTTGATTTGGCCGCTAAAGCTCATGGCATCGAGCTGACTCGTTTGACTCCCTATGCGGCAAAATATGCGGGCTATCCGATCACCAAAGGTAAGCTGTCCGTAGATGTAAAATACCATATTGAGAATGGCCAGTTGAATGCCAAGAACAACATATTCCTCGATCAGCTAACCTTTGGCGAAAAAGTGGACAGCCCTGATGCGCTCAAATTGCCCGTGTTGCTTGCGGTTGCACTATTGAGAAATAGCCGGGGGGAAATCGATATCAACCTGCCCGTTTCTGGTTCGTTATCCGACCCTAAATTCAGCATCGGCGGCATCATTTATAAGGTATTCGTTAACCTGATAACCAAGGCTATCATCTCGCCGTTCTCGCTGCTGGCCTCAACTTTTGGCGGCGGCGACGAACTGGGTTATGTAGAATTCACCCCCGGTATCAGCAGCCTGACGCCGGAAGCACTGGCCAAACTCGCTACCCTGGCCAAAGCGCTTAATGATCGGCCTGCACTTAAGCTCGAAATCATCGGCCGTGTTGACCCTGTCACTGATCGTGATGGTGCCCGCCGTGCCTATGTCACGCAAAAAATAAAGGCACAAAAAATAAGCAGTCTGAAATCTGATGGAACCTTTGTAAATGTAGAGGAGGTGGTTGTCACTCCTGAGGAATATCCAGAATTCCTGGAGCGAGCCTACAAAGCAGAAAAATTTTCAAAACCACGTAATTTTATCGGTTTAGTAAAATCTCTGCCGCCGAAAGAAATGGAAAATTTGATGATTGCAAACGCACCAATCGGTGAGAACGAACTGAAGACACTGGCTGAGCGCCGCGCACTGTTGGTCAAGCGACATCTAGAAGAGCAAGGTAAAGTGGCGAATGGGCGAATGTTCCTGGTGGCACCCAAACTGACGGCAGAAGGCATCAAGGATCAGGGCAAGCCTAACCGTGTTGATTTCACGTTGAAGTGATATGTAAAGCCCGGCCATGCTGGACTTTTAACCACCTCCTTCATTTACCTACAACGAATTTATAGGTTATATCAGATTTTTGCAGGTTGACGCCAGACTGTGCCGCATCGGGTCTTGCAAGAAAAATTCGAATGCTCTCGCGCCACGATCAACCTAGTTATTCAGGAACTGCGGATGTTCTTTAATGCACCGATTGATATGACCGCTCATGCAACGGCAACCACTTCGCCTTGATGGATGGTCAAACTTTCGAACTTCCTGGGCTCTGGTTTGTGAAACCGAGTAGTATGCGTTGCTAACGACCCAGCAACTGCTCCAACACATTCAACCCGGCCTGCTTGAGACACAACTTCAACTGATCGAAGAACGATTTGAAAAAATCCTCTCGGTCTAACGCCGGGAAAGTAAGGCAAGCCTCCGTCCATAGCGCCGTCATGATCAGTTTTTTGCGGCCAGTAGCTTCGACGGCTTGACGAAACTCCTAATCTTCCCAGGAGTTAATACTGGTTCGGTCGTAGGTCGGAAATTTGCTAAGGACTTTTTGCAGTTGATGAATTGGCGGTTAGTTGAGGCCGGTTATGACGTTGACCGTGGAGTGCACAATGGGTAAGCCGTAGACGACGGCTGCTTTGGAGGTGCCCACAATATTATGCACCAGCAATTGGCGGTCCATAGAGGCGATCGAATTCACTTGCACAGGCTGGTAATCAATAATGATAAAGGTGGCGTTTTAAGAGGTAAGCAGTTGATCCTTTACGGGGTCACGTTTGGTTTCGCTTGTCATTTCTACTCTCCTTGTAAGGTGGTACGGCATTTAAGTTGCAGGGAAAAACCTTCAGGGCGACACGAGTGCCGCCCTGAAGAAACTCAACGGGCAATTTGTCCAAAGTGCCCACTGTTGAAATCGCTAATCGCCTGGACGATCTCATCTTCTGTGTTCATTACGAACGGACCCTGCCCGACGATCGGTTCGTCAATCGGCTCGCCGCTAAGCAGCAGC
>JBKJQT010000005.1:0-7163 GCA_046593855.1 Candidatus Nitrotoga sp.
ATTAAGTTTCTCTGGATTTCTGCCCGCCAGAAAGAGTTGATCGCCACCCTCGGCAAAGCGTTTTGCGGTTTCCTGCGCGATGGCCGAGGTGGCACCAATGATTAACACTTTTCGCATACTTTAAGTCTCTCCTCACAAGGTGTCTGAGATGGATCACTGCATTCCATTTTTAAATACAATAAAAATATCAAAAACTAAAAAATAAGCCCAGCATTATGGCAGTCTTTCCAAGTACTTTTTGTAATAATAGTCGGCGGCAGTTGGTTCAGAAATGGCAATTCGCCGAAACGTTAATTCACTGCCAGACGGGCATATTACATTAAGGCGAATATCGCCTTGCTGCGTTAGTCCCAAACCAATGGTGCCACCAAAATGGTAACGATGAATGTCTCCGTCGGCGGAAAGCAAAAAAGTGATGCCGTGCCCATATTTATAATTCAAGGCTGAAATAGGTCGATAGTTGATTTTACCTCGACAGGACTTGCCATGAGACACTCCTAATTCAAGAGTAACCACTGTGTTTCCATAAGATTGCAAAGAATTTAGCTGTCGAACTGGTATGTACAATTCCCCTTGATCAGCAACCAGACGATAGCGGTTGTACCCTAATTTCATGAGATTACTTTCTGATAGCCTGTCAAGCTCATCACCCTTCATCTCCCATACCAACCGGAACGGCAATGCATCCAAATTCGGGGCGAAATGACCAGAGTTTTTCCGATGCCATTCACCTCCCAAGATAGCAAACCAAGCCAGCAGAAGTACACTTAAGCGAACGCCCCATACACGCCAGAAGTAGTGCTGCGATTGTATGAAAGAGTGGCGTGAGGGGATAATGAGCCAGGCCGAACCAACTGCGGCCCCGATTATCAGCCATAAATCAAGGGCACCGATACTGTATCGCGGAGTGTCTAATACCAGTTGGTATACTGCCAATTGATATAGAACAATAGCGGAAAGAAGCCAGCGCATCCATACTTGCCGTAGCTGGGTCACGCCAATAACAAAGAAAATAATCTCACCAATACGCCAACTGCGCAAAGTTAGCCAAGCGTCTGCTGCTGCCGCTTTAGTAGCAAATATGAAGGTCGTTGTTTTGACTAGAAAAAATTCCAGCAAATCCCCCAGCGGGCGGGAAAAATATATTTGCTTGGCCACTTCCGTCAGCAAACGATCACCTGCAATACTACGATAATTCAACCCCCGTAAAACCCCTCCCATGTCGTCAACAAGTCCATAGTAGGCAGATTCCGCGCCATAACTCAGAGGGTGAGCACCGAGATATAAGGCAGCCCCGGACAAGCTATAGATTTGAGGGAAACCAAAAAGCAGGCTATTTTTAGCAATAAAAAGTAATGGTGGCAGTACGGCGACTGTCTGTGCGATAAGAAGCAAGCCCCACTTGCTTCGATTTTCCAGCGGAGTCCTACACCAAACGAACAATGCTATGGCCATCAAGAAAAAAGCGAAGTACAAAAAAGTACCCCGTGTAAGAATCGCGAGTCCAAACGCCAGTCCGCCGATCAATGCTGGGGCAACACGGCGATTTACCATGGCTTCCGTTATTCCCCAGATCCAAACACCGCATAGGAACAGGTATGGTGGCTCAGTCAGGACAGTAGGAATCAGTTCAGGTATGCCAGGGTGCAATGCCAGCAAAAATGCTGCAATTAGGCCGGCCAAGTTGGAATGAAGCAGTTGCACGCAGCGAAACATTAGCAATTGCAAGATGCATGACAAAACAATATTGCAGATCATCACTGCTTTCGCATTGGCACCTAGCAAAGCTGGGTAAATATACGCGAAAGGGGGCGAACCGACTGATTGTTCGTTTCTAAAGTAAACAAGACCTTCCTGCAGCAATTGTTTTGCAGCTGGCAAATAAAATGCTTGTGCATCAAAATCAATTATAGGTGGATGAAAATGACGTGTAAGCAAATTGAAGAGATTGGTGCTAATGGCTAGCGTCAAACCAAGGAAGATCAGCCAGGCTTTAGCGCTTGAGAAGTACCGATGTTGCTCGCGTGATGGCAAAGTAGAAATGGTTCCGATTTTTGCCATGCCTTAACTCCCCATGGCAGTTACCCTACGCCAGAAACTAGAGGAAAATTTTGGATCAACATACTGGCTGAATTCCTGCCATCGTGGGTAATAAGCATGAAAGGATTCCGGCGACATGCGCGCATCCTTGGCTGGATACACTCCGCCACCCGCCTGCTGGACAGTGATGTCGAGCTCATTGAGCAATGCCAAGGTGCTGGCCCCGCGCATAGGGAAGTCCAGTGCCAGAGTTACACCCTTGCGCGGAAATGACAACAGGCCGGGAGAGGATATGTCACCGAAGGTTTTCAGCACTGATAGGAACGAACCCTGTCCGGCTGCGACAATTTTTTTGAGGATGGAACGGATTACTGTGTGCCCACTATCGTCAGGCACTACGCATTGGTATTGCAAAAAACCTCGCCGACCATAAATGCGATTCCAAGCAAGAATAGCATCGAGCGGATAGAAAAAGGGGGCGAAATGACTGAGGCTGCTTGTCCACTCGCTGCGTTGGCGATGGTAATAGGCAAAATTGAATGCGCGGATACTTAAATTGTTGAGCATCCAATTCGGTGCATTGAATGGAAACGAGCGGCCTTGTTGTTCGGTAATTGGTGGCAGGCTGGATAATTGTGGCGCAGCGTGATTGCCCTGCATAAAAAGGCCACGTCCAAAGTGACGACCGCTGGCCAAGCAGTCGAGCCAAGCCACGGTGTATTCGTAGTCTGCTTCGGCGGCTGCTGACAACTCAAAGAATTCATCAAGGTTGGCAAAACGGATGGTTTCGACCGTGATAAAAGGGTTCGAAATCGGCTTG
This sequence comes from Candidatus Nitrotoga sp., assembly GCA_046593855.1. Classification (GTDB taxonomy): domain Bacteria; phylum Pseudomonadota; class Gammaproteobacteria; order Burkholderiales; family Gallionellaceae; genus Nitrotoga. Next base: position 2,861 of record JBKJQT010000005.1, read on the forward strand.
AGGCGGATTTCCGCCCAGGTAATGAGTCCAGTCAATCCCAAACCGCCGATTGTAGCAGCGAACCATTCGACGTTTTCTTGCGCTGAACAAATCAGGCGACTACCGTCCGAGCGCAACAGTTCGCAGCGAGTAACATGACAGCCGAAGGTGCCGGCGCGGTGATGGTTCTTACCGTGCACGTCATTTGCAATAGCGCCTCCTACTGACACGAACTTGGTACCGGGGGTGACCGGCAGAAACCATCCTTGCGGGACAATCAGGCGCAAAATGTCGGCTAGGGTAACGCCGGCTTCGCAACGCAGGATCCCTCCTGCACGGTCGAAATGGATAAAGCGGTTAAGCCCCTGAGTAAGCAGCAAAGTGCCACCGTCGTTAAGGCAACTGTCTCCGTAACTGCGTCCCTGTCCATATGGCAGTAGCGTATCGCCGTTAGCCACAGGCAGTGGAAGAGCGTCATCAGCCCAACGCAGTTGCTGTGTACTTTGGCGGGCCAGAGGGTAACGCCCCCACGATTGAAATGCCTGCATCACTATGCCGCCAGCGTTAATATCGCTGTCGTCAGCGCTAGTGCGATGTAGCTGACATGATCTTTGATGGCGAACACGATGGGGTCTTCGTGCATCTCGCCACGATGCGCAAGTAGCCATACCCTGCTGATCCAGTAGAGCAGTACTGCGCACACCAACCATAAAAAATTGGGCTGGCTGTACAAGACGGCGACATCGTGACTGTTGATGTAGAGCGCCAACACCAATACCGACATATATCCGCTGGCACCACCCAGGCTTGCAATCTGCTCTAGGTCGCTGGCGTAATAGCCACGCCCTTTGGCTGTTTCACGATTGGATTCGCGTGCCTCGTATAATTCCGAAAAACGCTTGACGAGGGCAAGACTCAGAAACAAGAACATGGAAAACGCCAACAGCCATTGCGTTGGAGCAATGCCAACCGCTGCGCCACCGGCAATAATCCGCAACGTATAGAGTCCTGCCAGAGCTAGCACGTCGATCAGCGCCAAGCGTTTGAGAAAAAATGAATATGCCGTGGTAGCGAGTAGATAAATGATTAGTGCCAGTTGGAAGGGGCCGGGTAAGCCCCAGGCAATTGCAGCGCTGGAGAACAATAATACAGGAATCAATGCCACTCCAAGCCAGATCGGTAAAACACCGGCGGCAAAGGGCCGCCAGCGTTTGGTGAGATGGTGTCGATCCGCTTCCAGGTCAAGCAAGTCGTTGAGCAGATAAACGCTGGAAGCACACAAGCCAAAAGAGAAAAAAGCCAGTAACGCCTGCATCAGCAATGCGCCATCGGCAAACTTGTGGGCGGTCAGCAACGGTACGAAGATTAGCAGGTTCTTCAGCCATTGATGCAGACGCATGGCCTTCAGGAATGTTTTCCAGGAACGCGGCTCTGGTGGAAAAACTCGCTGTACACTAGTCAATTCGGCAGCTCGGCGTACTAAATCTACATCACCAACTACAATAGCCGTTGCAGCATGACGCCAAATGTGTAGATCGATCGAAGCATTGCCAGCATAGGCGAAACACCGTTCACCGTAACGCTCAGTGAGCAATGCCTGCTTTCGCTTGCCTGACAGATTGTACTTGCCATCGCTGGCTTGCACCTCATCGAACAATTGCAAATGACTGGCAATACGTTGCGCGATCTCATTGTCCGAGGCCGTAGTTAGAACCACACGTCGTCCCGCTGCGCGTACCTCGCGCAAATGGGCGATCAGTTCGGTCCGATAGGGTAGACAGGAAGGGTCGAAGTCCACACGGTTGGCAATTTGCTTCTTTAGGTAAGCTTTGCCCCGCATTAACCAAAGCGGCAACATAAATACGTATAATGGATTGCGTTTGATAAGCATGATCAATGTTTCGTGCAGCATGTCCGTCTTCAACAGCGTGCCGTCCAGATCGATACATAACGGAAAATCTGTGAGATGGGCAGGCGTATTCAAGGTTAAATACGGCAAGTGATTGAAAACAAAATAAGGTATGTCCTATTGTCAGCGGCTGTGGCGGTAATCGGTTATATTCTGTTTGTAGCTTGGAGCGGTTTTAACGATTTTATCCATGCGCTACGCAAAATAGGTTGGGTCGAAGGCACCGCCATTATGGGGTTGTCCTTATTCAATTACGTTCTGCGTTTTGTGCGCTGGCAATGGTATCTGATCCGGCTGGGCCATGCAATTCCTACACCACAGAGCGCCCTCATCTATTTCGCCGGTTTCGCCCTGACTACCACACCTGGCAAGGCCGGAGAGGCTATTCGTTCTCTGTATTTACAGAGAATTTTCAAGGTGCCATTGTCGGACAGCATCGCTACATTCTTTGCCGAGCGGTTTGTTGATGTGCTGGCAGTATTGCTGTTATCTACATTAGTAGTCGTCGCCATGAACCGTTATCAGAGCTTACTGATCGGTGTGGCGCTGTTGTTGGGCGTGGTTTTGCTGCTGGTGCAGCGGCCAGTTTGGCTTAATGCCGTGACCCCTTACCTCCATCGCTTGCCGGCGCGACTGGCCGGGGTGCTGGAGAAAATCCCACGGCTGCTGTCTGCTGCCAGCATGTTGCTGAAGGGCCGGGTCTTGTTCGGAGGGTTGTTGTTGAGTCTCGTCGCTTGGGGCACCGAGGGTGCGGCCTTTTACCTAATCCTCCAGTTTATGGAACTGCCTGGCTCGCTAATTGCCGGAGTTGCAATTTATAGTATTGCCGTGCTTGCTGGCGCATTGACATTTTTACCAGGTGGATTGGGCGGCACCGAGGCAGTAATGATTCTTTTGCTTGTAGCCTTGGGATGCGCGCCCGCTGATGCCGGTGCTGTCACCATCGTCTGCCGGCTAACCACCTTGTGGTTTGCCGTAATTCTCGGATTGGTCGCCTTGCCGATAGTTCACCGTTCTTTACCAGCCTCGGCATAACCGGTTTGATGTTTTCAGAATTATCACTTTGACTTTTAAAAACGTTTACTGAGCACCTCTATAAATCGCCACGGATCCCACAGGTTTAAGTATTTCCTGGTTTTGGCAGAAAGCTACCAGCTTCCTGAGTTGATTAAATGTCAAAGCAGAGCTTTTCATTGGATTTCTCTTGTTTTATAGAGTGGACGCACCAATTTCCGTTAGCGATACAAGCTGTTCGGACGGGCGAGGATCGTATCGTGCACGATCAGTTGCGCCAAATGCTAAATTACTTTCCCTGGGTTCATTAAATTATTTGGGTCGAAGGTGTGCTTGATGCTGCACATCAGCTCTAATTCCAGCGCACTTTTGTAATGATGTATCTCATTACGCTTGAGTTGTCCCAGCCCATGCTCGGCGCTGATGCTGCCGTTTAATCCATGCACGATGTCATACACGATGCTATTGACCTGTTGGCTTTGCGCGATGAAGGCCGGGTTTTGTGCAGAATCCAGCATTGAGACGTTGTAGTGGATGTTGCCATCGCCGATATGGCCGAAGGCAACGATGCGCAGACCGTTGAATGCGGCATGCAGGGCGGCATTCGCCTGGGCGATGAACTCTGGCACGTGGCTGATCGGTACGGCGATGTCATGCTTGATGCTAATGCCCTCGCGTTTCTGCGCTTCGCTGATATTTTTGCGCAAATTCCACCAGCTTACAGCGTTATTTTTCGAATTTACGACGAATTCTAGGATATCTGCACCGAACGCATGCAGCGCATTGAACAAAGGGGTGTCCAGGGGTGCTTGCAGCACATCCGACAGTTCGATCAGTAGGATCCATTCATAACGCGTAACAAATGGCTCAACCGTATCGGGGATATGCGCTAAAACGAGATCCAGGCAGGACCTCGAAATGATTTCGAAGGAGCTTATTTTGTCGCCGCAATTTGCACGCAAATAAGCGAGCAACTCTACCGCCACCGCCGGATCGCGCACTGCCACACACGCGGTTACGACCGATTGCGGACGCGGAAACAGCTTCAGCACAGCGGTCGTGATGATGCCCAGCGTGCCTTCTGCGCCGATGAATAAGTGCTTCAAATCATAGCCGGTGTTGTCCTTGCGCAAACTGCGTAATCCATTCCAGATGCGGCCATCGGGCAAGACCACTTCTAGTCCGAGCACGAGGTCGCGCATGTTGCCATAGCGCAGCACGCCGATGCCCCCGGCATTAGTGGAAATGTTGCCACCAATTTCGCATTGCGTTGCGATGGCGGTGAGGCCAAGAGGGAATAAACGGTTAGCCTGCGCTGCCGCCTCTCGCACCTTGGCCAAGGTGCAGCCTGCTGCCACGGTTAATGTATAGTTGGTGGTGTCTAGCGCAAGAATTTTGTTC
>JBKJQT010000318.1:0-3300 GCA_046593855.1 Candidatus Nitrotoga sp.
CCAACATCGGACTAGCTCTGGCTCGCGACAAGACTGGGCGCAGGGTATTGCGACGCACCTATCGTTTCTTATTCACTGAGACAGGTAATACTCGGCTTGAAGGGCAACTGGTCTTGCTTGGTGACAAAGTCGAGTCAGTGACGATGGAACCCTATCAAATAATGTCTTGAACAGACAATAAAATTATTTCCCGAGATGATCGCCAATAAACTCATGGAATCGCTGACATCGGTAGGATTATGGAGTGATGAGAACAGTTAGGGAAGCACTGATTAATTCACAATCGTCGTTCCCGCGAAAGCGGGAACCCAGTTAAATTAATAAGCTGGATGCCCGCTTTCGCGGGGATGACGAATTAATCAGCGTTTCCCTAGACGAGCTGCTAATAGGTAACTCCGTACGAATCGCCTATAACTACAACATTGGCACATTTCGCTCCGGCGTTTCTTCCACTAGTCAGCACGGCTGGCTTTATATCATTGCCGTATTCCCGGGCAATTGGCCGAACATACGCCTATAATTTTGTTTCCGTGTCAAATAGCTATCCCGTTGCGATATCGTCTTGTAAGGTTTCACTGCCTTGGCAGACTAACCTCTGTATTCGGAAATTTAACTTAGCCGATTCATGCATGTTTCGCAGAGTGTTAGAAGAGGAGTTAAAAATTGATTCAATCAATATCGATTACAGCGATGGACGAGACCATATTTCAATTGGGACGGGGCGTTTGTGGAAATTTTGAACGGGCAGTTGAACGTGAATGGCTAGTCACCAACGGCATGGGAGGATACGCTTCCGGCACGGTCGGTGATCTGAACACGCGTCGCTACCATGGCCTGCTCATGGCCGCCTTGTCACCTCCGGCAGGTCGTACCTTGCTGGTAGCAAAGGTGAATGCGACGGTGCGTTATGGGGGCAAAACCTTTCATCTTTCCTGCAACGAATTCGTTGACGGTACGGTAACGCCGCACGGATACCTTCACTTGGAGTCATTTTTTCTGGATGGGGCTATCCCAGTGTGGCATTACGCGCTGGCAGACGCATTGATCGAAAAACGCGTGCTGATGGCACCTGGGCAGAACACTACCTATCTGCATTTCCGTGTGTTGCGTGCGAGCGATACGGTCGAATTCGAATTGATGCCACTGTGCACATATCGGGATTACCACAGCCACAGCCATGGTGGTTGGGAGATGCCTATCCGCGGGATAACAAATGGCTTCGAAGTGCATGCATTCCAAGGCGCACGTACCTACCGCGTGATCTGCGATGGCGCCAGGTTTATTGCTGGCCCCGCCTGGCACTGGAATTTCAAACACCGAATGGAGACCGCTCGCGGACTGGACGATAGCGAAGATCTATTCTGTCCGGGTCGTCTTACCTTGGCTCTCGGTGATGGGCAGCATGCGACATTAGTGATCTCCGCCGAACCGGCTTCACCGGAAAATTTTGCTGTTGTCAGTGCACGAATTCACAAATCCGCGGAAGCGCTGTTTGCCGCGCTTCCCTCTGATGCGCCACGCTGGATAAGACAGATGGCACTGGCCACCGACCAATTTATTGTCGATCGTTACCGGAATGGCGGTCCGGCGGGCAAAACCGTCATCGCCGGTTATCCCTGGTTCGGCGATTGGGGTCGCGACACCATGATCGCATTGCCCGGTCTGACCCTGGCGTTACAGCGTTTTGATATAGCCGCCAGTATCTTGCGCACGTTTGCCGCGCACATCAGCGAGGGCATGTTGCCAAATCGCTTTCCCGACCATGAGGAAATGCCGGAATACAACGCGGTCGATGCAACCTTGTGGTATTTCCATGCGGTAGATCAATACACCAGGCGTAGCGGCGACATCTCAGTGGCAAAAGAACTCTATCCGGCACTCGTCGATATCCTCGAATATCATCGCAAAGGCACACGCTATGCGATCAAGGTCGATATCCGCGATGGCTTGCTGGCTGCTGGCGAGGACGGGACGCAATTGACCTGGATGGATGCCAAGGTTGGAAATTGGGCAGTAACGCCGCGCATCGGCAAGCCTGTAGAAGTGAATGCGCTTTGGTACAACGCGCTGGCTATCATGGCCGATTTGAGCAAGCAGCTGGGCAAGATAAAATCGGCTGACGAATATCTTGAAGCGGCGGCCCAAGTGCATTCAAGCTTCCAGCGTTTCTGGAATGGCGAACAAAGCTATTTGTATGATGTGATTGATGGACCGGAAGGCGTGCCTGATTCCGATGGACGAAAGGTCGACTCGCGCCTGCGCCCTAACCAAATACTTGCGGTAGCATTGCCCAATAGTCCGTTGAATGGAGAGCAACAAAAGGCGGTCGTGGATATCTGCGCGCGCGAGTTGTTGACCTCTCATGGTTTGCGCAGCTTGGCACGCGATCAACCTGGTTACGTTGCTTACTATCTGGGCAATCGCGTGCAACGCGATGCGGCATACCACCAAGGCACCGTTTGGGCCTGGCTCATCGGGACGTTCGTGGATGCGCATTACCGCGTCTACCGGGATGCGGACAAAGCGCGTTCTTTTCTTGAGCCGCTGGGTTTGCACCTTGGCGAGGCCTGTATCGGCAACGTCAGCGAGATATTCGATGCTGAACCGCCATTTACACCGCGCGGTTGCTTTGCCCAGGCATGGAGTGTTGCGGAAGTCCTGCGCGCATGGCTGGATGTACATGATGGCGCACATAATCGTTTTATGACCGCCTCAATTGAGAAAGGGAAATCAATATGACCACCGCCTCGACACCACGCAAGTTACCTCCAGAAAAACATACCAGCCGGAACGCGCCCCTCAGCGAGGAAAAAAAACGGCTCATCGCGCGAGAAAAAGACGAGCCGGAATGGTCTAGATGGGGGCCTTACTTGAGCGAACGCCAATGGGGAACTGTCCGTGAGGACTACAGCCCGCACGGTGAAGCCTGGGAATATTTCAGCCACGATCTTGCACGCAGTCGCGCCTATCGTTGGGGCGAAGATGGCATCGCCGGGATCAGCGATAAATATCAGCATTTGTGTCTGGGGCTGGCATTGTGGAACGGGCGCGATCCGATTCTGAAAGAACGCCTGTTCGGGTTGACCAATAGTGAGGGAAACCACGGCGAAGATGTCAAAGAGCTGTACTACTACCTGGATGCAACACCGACCCACTCTTATCTGAAGATGCTCTACAAATATCCCCAACAGGCGTACCCCTACACATGGCTAGTCGAGGAAAACGGGCGGCGTGGCAAAGGCGCCGGTATCGATCAGTTCGAATTCCAGCATGACCTTGCCACGCCGCCCGTTTTCCTCG